>NZ_JBGNUT010000003.1:442914-509286 GCF_041951385.1 Actinomadura sp. NTSP31
GACAGCGGTCAGTGTTCCCTCTGGGGGCGGACCCCCAGACCCCCGGGGCTACCGCCCTGACAGCGGTCAGTGTTCCCTCTGGGGGCGGACCCCCAGACCCCCGGGGCTACCGCCCTGACAGCGGTCAGCGCTGGCCGGCGTTGGTGAGGCCGGTCAGGAAACCGCCGTCGGTGCTGGTCGAGTGCTGAAGGCCGTTGGAGGTCTTCGGCTCGACCATCGGCCCGGCGGGCGGTGCCGTCGCGGCGGCCGACTCGGCGGCGCGCCGGGCCGTGGCGCCGCCCGCTCGCGGGCGGGTCGAGGCGGCCTTGCCCGTCCCCGAGGCGCTCGACTTGCGGGCGGTGCCGGCCGAGCGGGACGCCGTGCTCTTGCGCGCCGTGCCGCTCCTGGTGCTCGCGGTCGTCCGGGACGAGGACGCGGTGGTCTTGCGCGCGGCGCTCGTCCGCGGCTTGGCCGCCGTCGTCTTCTTCGCGGTGGACGGCCGGGTCTTGGACGCCGTGGTCTTGCGCGCGGTCGACTTCGGTGATCCCACCCGCGCCGACGTCGTGGACCGTGCGCGGCTCGCCGCCGCGGTGGTCTTGCGGGCCGTCCCGGACGCCGTGCTCTTGCGCGCGGTCGTGCCGGTCTTGCTCTTGGCGGCCGTCGAAGAAGCCGCCTTCTGCTGCTTCGCCATGTCCTTGGCCGCGGCGTTCATGGCCTTGGCGGCGTCGGTCATCGCCTTGGTGGCGGTGGTCATGGCCTTGGTCATCGCGGTCATGGCCTTGGCCGACGAGGACGCCTTGGTGGCCACCGACTTCATCTGCGTGGCGGCGGCCTTGGCCTGGTCGGCGGCCTTGGTGACGCGTGTCGACGCCGCCGTGGCCGTGCGGCTGGACGCCGCGCTGGTCCGCTTCGCCGGAGTCTTGCTCCCGGTCGAGCGGCTGGTCGTGGACCTCGTCGGCGACTTCGCGGCCGAGGTGCTCTTGGCGGCCGTCTTCTTGGCGGCCGTGGACTTGGACGTGGTGCTCTTCGTACGACCGGCCGTGCCTCGGCTCGTCGTCGTACGCGGTGCGGTCTTGGTAGGCACTGATCTACCCCCCGTGATGATCAGTTACGGGGAGATCTATTCCACCGTTCGTGACGCTCTACACACTCCGCGCCATTTCCACTTTCAGACGCCCACGGTGTGCCACACCGTCTTGACCTCCAGAAACGCCGTCAGACGCGCGGTTCCGGGGTCCGCGGCCCAGTCGCCTGCGGCGCGGAAGACGCGCTTGAGGTTCTCGGCCGCCCTCTCCTGGAGCGCGGGCACGTCGCCGTCCGGGACGCCGGTGAGGTCGACGGCGTTGACGTCCATGTGGGACGCGAGCCACGGCGCGAGTTCGGCGCGGTGCCCGGTGAGGATGTTGACGACGCCGCCGGGCAGGTCGGACGTGGCGAGGACTTCGGCGAGGGTGACGGCGGCGAGCGGCGCGGGCTCGGACGCGACGACGACGGCGGTGTTGCCGGTGACGATCGCGGGCGCGACCACCGACACCAGGCCGAGCAGCGGCGAGTCGGGCGCGACGACGCCGACGACGCCGGTGGGCTCGGGCGTGGAGAAGTTGAAGAACGGCCCGGAGACGGGGTTGGCGGCGCCCGCGACGGCGGAGACCTTGTCGGCCCATCCGGCGTACCAGACCCACCGGTCGATCGCCGCGTCGACTTCGGCGGCGGCCTGCGTCTTGGACGCGCCGCCGTGCCGGACCTCGTCGATGAACTGGCCGCGGCGTCCCTCCAGCATCTCGGCGACGCGGTAGAGGATCTGGGCGCGGTTGTAGGCGGTGCGGCCCGACCAGCCGCCGAACGCCTTGCGGGCGGCGACGACCGCGTCGCGGACGTCCTTGCGGGACGCCTGGGACGCGTTGGCGACGAACCGTCCCTTGCCGTCGGTCACGGGATAGGACCTGCCTGACTCCGAACGCGGGAACGCGCCGCCGATGTACAGCTTGTAGGTCTTGCGGACGGTGAGTCGGTCAGACATCGAGATAGCCCTCCAGCCCGTGGCGTCCGCCTTCGCGGCCGAACCCCGATTCCTTGTAGCCGCCGAACGGGGAGGCGGGGTCGAACTTGTTGAAGGTGTTGGCCCACACGACCCCGGCGCGCAGCCGCTGCGCGGTCCACAGGATCTGCGAGCCCTTCTCCGTCCAGATCCCGGCGGACAGCCCGTAGGGCGTGTTGTTGGCCTTGGTGACGGCCTCGTCGGGGGTGCGGAACGTCAGCACGGACAGGACGGGGCCGAAGATCTCCTCCTGCGCGATCCGGTGCGACTGCGCGACGCCGGTGAAGACGGTCGGCGCGAACCAGAACCCGCGGTCGGGCAGGTCGCAGGGCGGTGACCAGCGGGTCGCGCCCTCCTGCTCGCCGGCCGACGACAGCTCGCGGATCCGGTCGAGCTGCTCGGCGGAGTTGATGGCGCCGATGTCGGTGTTCTTGTCGAGCGGGTCGCCCACCCGCAGCGTCGCCATCCGCGCCTTGAGCCGGTCGAGGACCTCGTCGGCGACCGACTCCTGCACCAGCAGCCGCGACCCGGCGCAGCACACGTGCCCCTGGTTGAAGAAAATGCCGTTGACGATGCCCTCGACGGCCTGGTCGAGCGCGGCGTCCGCGTAGACGATGTTCGCGGCCTTCCCGCCCAGCTCCAGCGTCAGCTTCTTCGACGTCCCGGCGAGGGTGCGGGCGATCTGGCGGCCGACGTCGGTGGACCCGGTGAACGCGACCTTGTCGATGCCGGGGTGGGACACGAGCGCGCGGCCCGTCTCGCCCGCGCCGGTGATGATGTTGACGACGCCGGGCGGCAGGTCGGCCTGGCGGCAGATGTCGGCGAACAGCAGCGCGGTCAGCGGCGTCGTCTCCGCCGGCTTCAGCACGACGGTGTTGCCGCAGGCCAGCGCGGGCGCGATCTTCCAGGCGAGCATCAGCAGCGGGAAGTTCCACGGGATGACCTGGCCCGCGACGCCGACCGGGCGCGGGTCGGGGCCGAAGCCGGCGTGGCCGAGCTTGTCGGCCCAGCCGGCGTAGTAGAAGAACCATGCCGCGACCAGCGGGACGTCCACGTCGCGGGACTCGCGGATCGGCTTGCCGTTGTCGATCGACTCCAGCACGGCCAGCTCACGGGAACGTTCCTGGATGATCCGGGCGATCCGGTACAGGTACTTGGCGCGCTCGGCGCCCGGCATCGGCCCCCACACCGTGTCGTAGGCGGTGCGGGCCGCCTGCACGGCGCGGTCGACATCGGACTCGTCGCCGCAGGCGATGTCGGCCAGCACGCTCTCGTCGGCCGGGTTGATCGACTTGAACGGCTCGCCGTGCCCGTCGACGAACTCGCCGCCGACGAACAGCCCGTACGACGGCCGGATGTCGACGACCGACCGGGACTCGGGGGCGGGCGCGTACTCGAACACCATGATCAGTCCAGGGTGAAGTAGTCGGGACCGGAGTACACCCCGGTGGACAGCTTGCGGCGCTGCATCAGCAGGTCGTTCAGCACGCTGGACGCGCCGAGCCGGAACCACCGCGGGGTCAGCCAGTCCGGTCCGGCGGTCTCGTTCACCAGCACCAGGTACTTGATCGCGTCCTTGGTGGCGCGGATCCCGCCCGCGGGCTTCACCCCGACCTGGCGGCCGGTGGCCGCCCGGTAGTCGCGGACGGCCTCCAGCATCACCAGCGTCACCGGCAGCGTCGCCGCCGGCGACACCTTGCCGGTGGAGGTCTTGATGAAGTCGGCGCCGGCCCGCATCGCCAGCCACGACGCGCGCCGCACGTTGTCGAGCGTCGCGAGCTCGCCCGTCTCCAGGATCACCTTCAGGTGCGCCCCGCCGCAGGCCTGCTTGACCGCGGTGATCTCCTCGAAGACCTTCAGGACGTCGCCGGACAGGAACGCGCCCCGGTCGATCACCATGTCGATCTCGGCCGCGCCGGCCGCGACCGCCGCCCGCGTGTCGGCGAGCTTCGCCTCCAGCGGCGCCCGCCCCGACGGGAACGCCGTCGCCACGGACGCGACCCCGATGCCGGACCCGTCCAGCGCCGCGACGGCCGTCTCCACCATGTCGGGGTACACGCACACCGCGGCGACCTTGGGGACCGTCGCGTCCGACGGGTCGGGCCGGGCGGCCTTCGCGCACAGCGCCCGCACCTTCCCGGCCGTATCGGCGCCCTCCAGGGTGGTCAGGTCCACCATCGAGATGGCCAGGTCGATGGCCTCGGCCTTCGCCGACGTCTTGATCGACCGCGTGGCGAGCCGGGCCGCGCGCTCCTGCGCGCCGACCTGGTCGACACCGGGAAGACCGTGCAGGAACGCGCGCAGTTCGGCCGCGCCGATGAGAGTCTCCGTTGACACGCCCCCAGCATCGCCGAAGACCCCCATCGGCACAAACGGCACATGTCCCGGTCAGCCGAGCGGCGCCGTCGTCCAGCGCGCCGGGTCGCCGCCGAGCAGCGTCACGCGGTGGTAGAGGCCGGTCAGCCCGCCCTTGGGCTGCAGGAGCCGCAGCGGCCCGCCCGTCGCCTGCACGGTGACGTCGAGGCCGTGGACGCCGTAGACGACCAGCCGCTGCGCCTCCGCGGGGTTCCGATCCGTCTTCGCCTTCGGGCCGGTGTGAGGCAGGCGGGAGTCGAACGCGGGATGCCCGTCAACCGTCGTGTTGGTCCGCCCGGGGGCTCGTTTGCCCGCGGGGGTGACCGTGATGAGCAGATCGCCGCTTTCCTGCCCGGTGGAGGTGAGCCAGAGTTCGGCGTCCGGGCCTTGGCCGAGCGAGACCTGTGCCGGCTTCAGCCCTGCCGGTACGCCGGTCGCCCGGAACGGGAACGCCACGGGCCTGACGCCGCCGAACCGCACCCCCTTCGCGATGCGCTGGACGGTCTCCTTCTTCGCGATCCCGCGGTCGAAGACCGACAGCAGCGCCCACTGATGCGGCCGGTACTCCCAGCGCAGCTCGGCCGGCACCTGGCCGGAGCCCGGCCCGCCCGGCTCGATCGTCCAGTGCCCGACGACCCCGTTGATGAGCGCCGTGCCCGTCCAGCGGCCCTTCTTCCCGCCGGGCAGGTGCGCGATCGGCGGCTCCTTGCCGGGTCCGAGGACGGTCAGCTCGACCGCCGACGCCGCCCCTTCCGCGTCCTTGCCCTTGCCCATGCCCGCGGAGACCGTGACGCTCGGCCGCTCCTGGTCGTCGCGCGAGACCTTGCTCTGCGCGTAGCCGGGCGGCAACCAGCCGAACGACGCCGGCGGGACCAGCAGGTCCGGGTACCGCACCTGCTCCGCCGGCCGGACGCGGCGCGGCTCGTCCGGCGAGCCGGGCAGCACTGCGGCCGCGACCGCGGCCGCCGCGAGCCCCGCCGCGAGCCCGCCCACCGCGGCCCGCCGCCCGCGCCTGATCCGGCGCCCCCTCCTGACCGCGGCCGCCGCGTCCACGGACGTCACCGGTCCGGGCGCCGCGGCGATCCGCTCCAGCCGCTCCTTCAGGTCGTTCATGCCGGGTTCTCCCCATCCGTAAGGCTCTGCACCGGTTGCAGCACGCGGCGCAGCGCGTCCAGCCCGCGCGCCGTCTGGCTCTTGACGGTCCCCGTCGAGCAGTTGAGGACGCCGGCGGTCTGCTCGACCGACAGATCGCAGTAGAAGCGCAGCACGACGGCGGCCCGCTGCCTCGGCGGCAGCGCGGCGAGCGCGTCCCGCAGGTCCAGGCCGCCGTCGAGGTCGGCCGGGCCGCCCGGTTCGTCGGGCGGCTCCGCGACGAGCCGGACGCGCCGCCGCCAGCCGCCGCGCTGCTCGGCGAGGAACACCCTGACCAGCACCGTCCGCGCGTAGCCGTCGAGGTTGTCCGCCGCCGACGCGCGGTGCCACCGCAGGTACAGGCGGGTGATCGCGGTCTGCACGAGATCGTCCGCCCGGTGCCAGTCCTGGCACAGCAGGTACGCGACCCGCCGTAACCAGGGCGTCCTGGCGGTCACGTAGGCGGTGAACTCGTCGTCCCGTCCCTGCATGCGCATGCTCCTCGGCCCTTCCACACCCCCTTGATGCGGCCGGAGCGCCGGGAGGTTGCATGCACGACGTCAGCAGATCGGCGGAACGGCCCGCACCAGGGCCCGCACCGGCACGAATCGCTAGGCCGGTGCGGGCAGGCCCAGGGCCGCCATGTCCCACAACCGCAGGGTGCGGTCGCTGCTCGCGCTGGCCAGGGTCCTGCCGTCGGGGCTGAACGCCACCGAGACGACGCTGTTCGCGTGCCCGGTGAGGGGCACTCTGAGGGGTTTGCGGCCGGCCACGTCCCACAGCCGCACCATGTTGTCGTCGCCTCCGGTGGCCAGGATCTTGCCGTCGGGGCTGAAGGCCACCGCCTCGATGCCGCGCCCGCCGGCGGCGAAGGGCTTGCCGATGGGCCGGCGGGTGGCCGCCTTCCACAACCGCATCTCGCCGTCGGCCGCGCTTCCGGTGACGAGGATCTCGCCGTCGGGGCTGAACGCCAACCCGCCGATGCCGCCGGCGCGTTCCTTGAGGTTCCGCCAGCGGGCGCGCGCGGGGTCGGCCAGGTCCCACACGTACACGTTGTCGCCGGCCGTGGTCACCAGGGTCTTCCCGTCCGGGCTGAACACCATCGCGCTGACGGTGTTCAGGTGCACGACGGGATCGCCGAAGGCCTTGC
This sequence comes from Actinomadura sp. NTSP31, assembly GCF_041951385.1. NCBI lineage: Bacteria > Bacillati > Actinomycetota > Actinomycetes > Streptosporangiales > Thermomonosporaceae > Actinomadura > Actinomadura sp. NTSP31. The sequence continues at coordinate 449,568 of NZ_JBGNUT010000003.1, forward strand.
GCGTGCTCGCGCGCCGCAGCAGCACCTCGCTGCCGCCCGAGGTGGCGAGGATCTTGCCGTCGGGGCTGAACGCGACCGTCCAGACGGCGTCGTACTGGCCGGTGAGAGGCTTGCCGACCGGGAGGCGGGTGGCGGCGTCCCACACGATCGCCGTCTTGTCGCTGCTCCCGGTGACCAGGGTCTTCCCGTGCGGATCGAACGCCACCGCGAGCACCGCGTCCGTGTGGCCGGTGAGGGGCTGCCCGATGGGCGCGCGGGTCGCGGAGTCCCACAGCCGCACCGTGCGATCGTCGCTCGTGCTGGCGAGGGTCTTCCCGTCCGGGCTGAACGCCACCGCGGTGACCGGGCCCGTATGGCCCGTCAGCACCTTCCCCAGGGAGGACGGGCCCGAGGCGGTGGGCGTGCGGCTCGCGTGGGGGTGCCCCGACCCTCCGTCGTGCGTGAGGGCGTAGCCGATGGGGACGGCCAGGGCGACGGCGGCGGCGCCCCCGCTGATCAGGAAGGCACGGCGGGAGGGCTCCGCGAACGGCAGCGGCGGGACGGCACCGGCCGCCGGGGTCTCCGCGGGCCGGGTTTCGACGGGCGGCGTTCCGGCCAGCGCGTTGAGGGTGGCGGCGACGGCCCCGGCGCTGGGGCGCCGCCGCGGATCGCGGCGCAGCAGGTCCCGCAGGACCGGCGCCAGAAGCCGGGCACGCCGCATCGGGGCGGGTTCGCCACGGGAGACGGCCAGGAGCAGCGCCGCCATGGTGCCGCCGGTGAAGGCGGGCCGCCCTTCGACGGCGGCGTACAGGGTGACGCCCAGCGACCAGACGTCGGACGCGGCGGTGGCCTCACGGTCGTCGACCTGCTCGGGCGCCAGGAAGGCGGGCGTGCCCAGCAGGGCGCCGGTGGCCGTCAGGGCGGTCTCCCCCGGGACGGCGGCGAGCCCGAAGTCGGAGACCACGACCCGGTCGCCCTCCAGCAGGATGTTGGCCGGCTTGATGTCGCGGTGCACGACCCCTGCCTCGTGCGCGGCCGCCAGCGCCTCGGCGATCCGCGCACCGATCCGGGCGGCCTCCGCCTCGTCCAGCGGACCGTCCTCGCGGACGGCGGCGTCCAGGGAGCGGCCCCGCACCAGCTCCATCACGATCCAGGGCAGGCCGTCCTCGTCGTGGAACTGGTCGTGGACGGTGATGATGCCGGGATGCTTGAGCATCCCGACCGACCGGGCCTCCCGCTCCATGCGCGCCACCAGCTGTTCGCGCAGCCCGGGCTCCAGGCTCGCGGGCAGCTTGAGCTGCTTGAGCGCCACGTCGCGGCGCATCCGCTCATCGTGTGCGCGCCAGACGGCGCCCATCCCGCCCTCGCCGAGCATCCCCGCCAGCCGGTACCGGCCGATCACGACTTTTCCCACGTCCCGTGTCACAGGGGCACATAACCATGCCGACAGGGGGTCCAATAGCCCCAAAGGCGCATCGTCAGCAGATCGATGAAATCGCCCGGACCAGCCCGGCGCGGTGCAGGACGTCGGGATGCCGGGCGGCCTCGGCCCGTCCGGCCGCCTTCACCAGCTCCGCGCGGCACGACGGGCCCCGCCGCGCATCCTGCGTGTCCTTGATGTCCGCGAGCAGCTCACCGGTGATCCGGTCGAGCAGCGGCCGGACCTCCTTCTCCAGGTCGGGCCGGTGCGCCGGGACCTCGCCGGGGCGTACCGTCCAGCGCGCGAACAGGCCGCGCTGGACGAGCTTGCCCGCCTCGATCTGGTCGCGGAAGATCCGCTTGGACGTCTCGGGATCGATGCCCATCCGCACCGAGCGCTCGGCGACCGAGTCCAGGATCTGCCGCTCGCGCGCCCGGTCCTCGATGTGCTTGCCCGTGCCCCACTTGGCGGCGGCGACCAGGTCCGCGACGTCCAGGCGCCGCGCCGCCACGTCGACCAGCGGCGCCAGCCCGTCCGCCGCGTGCGCGGGAACGGCGAACCCGCCCAGAACCACCACGACGACACCGACCCCGAAAGACCTCACGCCCCAAAGCTAGTGCGGTGCCCGGCGACCTGCGTGGCGGTCTCGGCGGCCTGGTCCAAGCCCGCGGCGTCCACGTGGACCGACCCGGTCAGGTGCGCCACGGCATGTGCTGGAGGGTCCAGGTGTTGCCGTCCGGGTCCGAGAAACGGGCGTAGAGGACGCCGCCGGCGTCCTCTACCGGGGCCACGTCCGCGCCGCGCTCGATGAACTCGGCCCTGGCCTGCTCGATGTCGCTGACGACCAGGTGCAGGCCGCGCAGCGAGCCGACCGGCATGTCCAGGCCGGGGAGGCCCTGCGTCAGGCTGATCGAGCAGGACGAGCCCGGCGGGGTGAGCTGGACGACCCGGACCCCGTCCGCGGGCCGCACGTCGACGTCGGCGTTGAAGCCGAGGCCGGTGTAGAACGCCTTGGCCCGGTCGATGTCGCCGACGGGCACCGGCACGAGTTCGAGCAGGAACATGCCAGGCCGCACGGGCGGCATGGGGGCGTCGTCAGTTGCGGCGGTGTCGTCCGGGGCGGCGGATTGCGAGTCGGTCATCAGCGGAGTCCCTTCCGGGCCGTGGCGGAGCGTGCAACGGCACGGCCGCCGCCACAGGCGATCGCTTCACACAAGCACTATGCAGCGATCCCCCCAATCGCACCAGCGGTCACTGGCGTATTTCGAGGCGGTTGCTGGTGGCGCGCAGGATCGCGGTCACGGCGGCCGTCGCCGAGGAATCGGAGGTCGCGGCCATCAGGCGCAGGACGGGCTCGGATTGCACGAGGCTGAGCGGCTCCCTCACGAAACGGCCGTTGGTGGCCAGCGATGCGGCGAGCCGGGTCTGGCGTCGGCGCAGCGGGCCGTAGCGCTTCAGCTGCTCCTCCCCTTGCTCCAGCAGGCGCAGGAGCGCGGACACGTCTTCGAGCGCCTGGTTGGTCCCCTGCGCGAAGAACGGGGGCATGACGTGCATGGCGTCGCCGATCAGCAGGCACCGCCCCCGGCCCCAGCGGCGCGGGATCGCGTGCCGGTGGTTCGGGAAGACCTGCACGTCGTCGTCGGTCAGTTCGGCCAGGAGGTCGCCGACGGGCCAGGCCCAGCCGCCGAAGCGCCGCCGGAGGTACTCCAGCGGGCGTCCGGCCGGGCCGTCCGGCGGCCACGGGACGTCGAAGAAGAACCACACGCGGCCGTCGCCCGCCGGCCCGAACCCGGCGTCGCCCTCCCGTCCCATCAGCATCAGCGAGCGCCCGTCGAGTTCCACCTTCGAGGGGATGAGCCCCTGCACGGTCGCCACGCCGGTCGCCTTCGGGACGTTGGCGCCGAACGCCGCCGCGCGCACACGGGACCAGGCGCCGTCCGCGCCGATGAGGAGGTCGGCGTCGTGGACGGCCCCCGACTCGGTCTCGACGCGCACGGTCCGGCCGTGCTGGACGTAGCGCGCGAACCGCTCGCCGAACCGCACCGTCCCGTCGGGCAGCCCCTCGAAGAGCCGGGCGAGCAGGTCGGTCCTCGCGACGCCCAGGGCGGGCACGCCCAGCCGGGCCTCCAGATCCTTCCCCGGGATGGTCAGGACGGGCCTGCCCCGCGCGCTCAGCAGCCCGACCGCCGACAGCGGCTCGCCGAGCCCGGTCAGGTCGACGCCGAGGTCGCGCAGCACGGTCACGCCGTTGGGCCACAGCGTGATCGCCCCGCCCCCGGCGCGCAGCCGCTCCGCCCGCTCCAGCACGGTCACCCGATGCCCCGCCGCCTGGAAGCCCCGTGCCGCCGCGAGGCCGCTGATCCCCGCGCCCGCGATGAGAATGCGCATCCCCGCCCCAATCGACGACAGGCTGTAGTACTACTACTTGTAGTACATGAGCCCGCCCCCCACAACACCCAAAGCGAAAGTTCCCGGCATTCGTCGGATCGTTCCCCGAACCCGGACGGCCCATCCTGCATCAGACGTCATGGTGGCCGTGGTGATCGGGGGACCACGGCCACCCTTCGGCCTCAGTAGGGGGACGGGCCGCCGAACATCTCACTGAGACGCGGCGCCAGTTCGTAGTTCCCCCGGATCCGCAGCTTCCCGTCCATGAGCATCGACGCCGGGTTGGCGTCGCCCGCGAGGATGCGCAGGAAGTCGGCCGTCCGGACGGTCAGCGCGACGTCCGGCTCCTTCGACCCGCCGGCGACGGCCCGGGCCCGTCCGCCCGAGATCCGGATCGTCCATGCGGTCGGGGCCCCGCGCCCCGGCGTCAGGCGGAACTCGATGTCGCCCTCGAACCCGGCCGCCGCCGACGGATCGAACGCGCGGGCCATCCCGGCGAAGAACAGCCGCTGCGCTCCCGGCCCGAACCGCCGCTCGATCTGCTCGTCGGTCCTGCCGTGCACCAGCTTGTAGAAGCCCTGCGCGGCCCGCCGCCGGGCCGTCGCGCGGAGCTCCCGCCGCACCGGCCGCCGCGACCGCGACGGGCGCAGCGCCCGCGCCACCTCCGCGTCCTCGTCGATCCGGTAACCGGGCGGCAGTTGCCGGGCGGGCTTCCGCCGCGCCAGCGCCGCCTCGATCGCGGGCGCGAGACGCTCCGCCTTGGCCGCCTCCCGCTCCTCCCGGCCCTCCACGAAATGCGGCAGCACCGACGAGCCGAACAATTCGAGGCTCTCGCAGATGTGCTCGTGCTCGTTCCGCCCGGACTGCAGCACGAACGAGATCTGGTCGACGCCGACCGACTCGTACCGCCGGATCAGATCGACGACCTGCTCGGGAGTTCCCACCGCGCCGCGCAGGGAGCCGACGTTCACGTTCAGCGACTCGGCATTGGCGATGATCTGCTCGCGGTCGAACCCCTTGGACGCCCGGCGCTCCTGGAACTCGTCCCACACGCTGGTGCGCCCGGGATCGTGCGGTGTCGTCCCGTAGTAGTGGGCCAGCGCGAACGCGAAGAAATGCGCCCCGTCGATACCGCGGTCGATCGCGGTGGCCTCGTCCTCGTGCAGCATCATGGGAAGCACCACGGACACGTTCGGATTCACCGCGAACCCGGCCGGGACGCATTCCTCCGAGGCCAGAATGCGGTAGTACTCGTCCACCCACTTACCCGCATCTTCGGGCTCCACGAACGAGAACGACAGTGCCCCGATACCGTTCCGGGCCGCGAACTGGATGGTCTCCCGCCTGGAACACGCCACCCACAGCGGCGGATGCGGTTTCTGCACCGGCTTGGGAATCACATTGCGCGGCGGCATCCGCAGATAAGGCGACCTCCACCCGGCGAACGGCTCCTCGACGAACATCCGGGTGACGGCGTCGATCGCATCCTGCCACTGCGCCCGCTTCTCCGTCCGCCGCACCCCGAACCCGCCCAGCTCCGCGCCGGAGCTCGACTCTCCCGTCCCGAAGTCCACCCGCCCGTTGGACACCAGGTCGAGCGCCGCGATCCGCTCGGCGATCCGCGCGGGATGGTTGACGGCCGGCGGCAGCTGGACGATCCCGTGCCCGAGCCGCACCCGCTTCGTCCGCTGCGACGCCGCCGCGAGGAACACCTCCGGCGCCGGCGAATGGCTGTATTCCTCCAGGAAATGGTGCTCGACCTCCCAGATGTAGTCGAACCCCACCCGGTCGGCGATCTCCACCTGGTCCAGCGCGTCCTGATAGAGCCGCAGCTCCCGCCCGTCCTCCCAGGGCCGGGGCAACTGGTGCTCGTAGAAGAGCCCGAAACGGATCCCAACCACCCCCACACAGCGGTGACCAGCGAAAACAGACCCCGCGACCTGGCCTTACCCGGCCAGCATCACCCGAATTGGACGCCCCGTCAACAGACCTCCCCGACCGCGTGCCCCCGCCGCCACCGGCCACCTGAGCCGGCCTGGAACAGGCGTTGCGTTAGACGGCCTTGTCGGCGGGGCCGGTGCGCCGGCGTGCCCGCTCGCGCCATTGGCGCTGGCGGATGTGCCCCAGGACGAGCATCCAGGTGGACAGGGCGGTGATCACGGTGAAGAACAGAGCGAGACCAAGCGCCGAGCCCCAGTCCAGGGTGGTGTCGTCTGCGGGCGGCGTCCGGAACGACCGCCATGCCGTCACGCACGCCCAGACGTCCAAAGAACCGAACAAGGCGATGACGGCGCCCACTCCCACCGTGAAACCGACCAAGAACCGTCTGCTCTGGGGCCGAGTGATCTCCGGTTCCGGCTCGTGTTCGGCGGGAAGGACCTCGTACGGCTCGATCTCGTCCCTGATCCGGAGGCCGGGGAAGTCGACGCCGACATCAAGCCAGCCGACGCGCGCCTTGGTGCCGTAGTCGACGGCCACCTCCTGGAGCATGCCCGGCTCTTGGACGAGGCCGATGGTCAGTCCGTCGGCCACGACGACCTGACCGCGCAGCACCCGTGCGCGGTGCCCGACGGCCAACGGCTCTCCCCCATGGGGCGAGAACTGCACCGGCTGGACACGCGCCACGGCCACCATGGCATTCGACCCCGCGGACATGACGGTGAGGAGTCGCTTGCGTCCCTCGGTCTGCTGCGGAGGCGGCACGTCGTACGCGTGGACGATGTCTCCGGGGCGGAGATCGAAGTGGCCCAGGAACAGGGTCCCGGCGCTTCCCTGCGGAAGCTCGTCCAGCGGTCCGCCGCCTCCGTCCGCGAGGGCCAGCAGGCGCAGCGCCTCGACCACCGGCCGTCCATCGCGCACGACCCGCACCCGGGCGCCGACCGCCAGCCCGCCTTCGGCCACGACGACCCGCGCGACCGGTCCGGCCAGGGGATCGGGGGTGACCTCGCGGACCTCGGCCCGTCCGAGCAGGCGCCGTCGTTCCGGGATCGGGTCCTGGTATCCCAGAACGAGATCGGGACTGCCCCCGGCGGGGTCCGGGCGGACATAGGCCTGGATCTGATCGCCGTCGAGGACGTGCCGGTGACCGATGGCCATGATGCACCGGCCCAGGATCTGGACCCGCTCCTCGGCCTCCAGCCGGGACCTGGGGAAGGTCCTTCTCATCAGAGCCCCGATACGGAGGTCCTCGGCGATCACCACGCCGTGCCGCAGCAGCCTCGCCCGCGCGCCCCGCACGATCTTCCCGCCTCCGTTCACCCGGCCCTCGGGGAGAGGACCGAATCCCGGTACGTCCTGGAAGCCCGACACGGTCACCTGGCACAGCCGCTTCTCGCCGATCCAGATCGTCTGCGTCCCCATGCTCGTCCTCGTGATGCGATCTCCGGTGAACCTGCTCCGGATAGGACGGGAGGGACCATGGCGGCCGTTCCCTGGTTCCGGCACAGCCAGACCAAGCACTTGCTTGACTGAGCGGCCCCGAGATCGACACGATGGCGGGAGGCCGGGCGCCCGCCCGCCGGAGGGCCGAGGACGCGGAGAGATCACATGGCGCCGCTGGACGGACTGCGCGTGCTGGACCTGACCATGTGGCGGCCCGGCCCGTACACCACGCAGCTCCTCGCCCAGCTCGGCGCCGACGTCATCAAGGTCGAGCCGCCCGGCGGGGAGCCCATGCGGATGTTCCAGGGGCACTTCGACCTGCTCAACCGGCGCAAGCGGAGCATCGTGCTGGACCTGAAGTCCGAGGACGGGCGGGAGCGGTGCCGGGAGCTCGCGGCGGACGCCGAGGTGTTCGTGGAGGGGTTCCGGCCCGGGGTGGCCGACCGGCTGGGGGTGGGCGACGCCGCCCTGCGCGCGCTCAATCCCCGGCTGGTGTACTGCTCCATCTCCGGTTACGGCGCCGACGGGCCGCTCGCGCAGGTGCCGGGCCACGACGTCAACTACCGGGCGTACGCGGCGACGCTGCCGCCGGACGCGGTGTCCCCGGGCCTGGAGGAACTGCCCGTCGCCGACATGGCCGCCGCGACGATGGCCGCGTTCGCGATCACCGCGGCGTGCCTGAAGGCCCGCGCCACCGGCGCCGGCGACCGGATCGACCTGGGCATGGCCGACGTGCTGGCGCACTGGACGAGCACCGTCCCCGAGGCGACCCGGCCGCAGGAGCCCGCGAAGGCCGCGCCGGCGCCCCACGTGACCGGGCCCGTGCCCGGATACGGCGTGTACGCCACCAAGGACGGGTCGAAGATCACGCTCGGGGTCGTGTCGGAGGAGCGGCTCTGGGCGGCCGTCTGCCGCGCGCTCGGCCTGGCCGAGGCGGCGGAGGTGCCGTTCGCCGAGCGGCTCGGCCGCGTCGCCGAACTGGACGCCGAGGTGGCGGCCGCCATCGGGCGGCTGACCAGGGACGAGGCGATGGAGCTGCTGTCGGCCGCCGGGGCGCCGGTGGCGCCGCTGCTGAGCGGCGCCGAGATGCTGGAGCTCGAGCACTTCCGGGCGCGCGGCGTGCTGGACGCGGGGCCGGTGCGCACCACCGCCCACCCGCCGCTCCCGGGCGGCCCGGTCGCCGGCCTGGACGAGCACGCCGGGCAGGGCTGGCGACGTCTCACCGACTGATATTCAGGTGGGATTGTCGGATTCATTTGGCATTCTTGTGACGTGAGCGCGCGTGCGATGTGTCCCGTCCTGGTCGGCAGGTCGGCCGAGCTGGGCGTGCTGGAGGACGCGCTGGCGGCGGCCCCCGGCGCGGTCCTGGTCGGCGGCGAGGCCGGCCTCGGCAAGACCCGGCTGATCCGCGAGTTCGCGGCGTCCGCCGGCGGCACCGGGCGGGCCCGCGTGCTGGTCGGCGGCTGCCTGGAGCTCGGCTCCGACGGCCTGCCGTTCGCGCCGTTCACCACCGTGCTGCGCGGGCTCGTCCGCGACATCGGCATCGACGGCGTCGCGGCGCTCGTCCCGCGCGGCGACACCGGGAGCCTCGCCCGGCTGCTGCCGGAGTTCGGCGAGCCGGAGAGCGACGCCGCGTCCGGCGAGGAGCGCGCCCGGCTGTTCGAGGTGGTACTCACCCTGCTGGAGCGGCTCGCCGAGCGCGAATCGGTCGTCCTGGTCATCGAGGACGCGCACTGGGCGGACCGGTCCACCCGCGACCTGCTGTCGTTCCTGGTGCGCAACCAGGGCGCCGCGCCGGTCATGATCGTCGTGACGTACCGGTCGGACGAGCTGCACCGCACCCATCCGCTGCGCCCGCTGCTCGGCGGGCTGGAACGGGTCGACCGGGTCACCCGGCTGGAGATCACCCGGCTGGCCCGCTCGGACGTCGCGGCGCTGGTCACCGCGGTGCTCGGGCAGCCGCCGCCGCCCGGCCTGGTCGACCGGATCGACGCCCGCAGCGAGGGCAACCCGCTGTTCATCGAGGCGCTGCTCGACGACGACGGCACGCTGGCGTGCGAGCTGCCCGAGTCGCTGCGCGACCTGCTGCTGGCGGGCGTGCAGCGGCTGCCCGAGGAGACCCAGGACGTGCTGCGGGACGCCAGCGGCGGCGGCACCCGGATCGAGCACGCCCTGCTGGCCGCCGTGTCCGGGCTGGACGACGCCGCGCTGACCCGCGTGCTGCGGCCGGCCGTCGCGGCGAACGTCCTGGTCGTGGACGGCGACGGCTACGCGTTCCGGCACGCGCTGATCCGCGAGGCGATCCACGACGACCTGCTGCCCGGCGAGTACACGCGGCTGCACACCCGCTACGCCGAGGCGCTGGAGAACGACCCGGGGCTCGTGCCGTCCGGGCGGCTCTGGGTGGAGCTCAGCCACCACTGGAAGGCGGCCAACGACGCCACGTGGGCGCTCGTCGCGTCGTGGCGGGCGGCGGCGGACGCGCGCAAGGCGCTCGCCTACGCCGAGTGCCTGACGATGCTGTCGCGGGTGCTGAACCTGTGGGACCGGGTGCCCGACGCGGCGGAGCGCATCGGCGCCGACCACATCAAGGTCATGGAGGACGCCGCGAGCGCCGCCGACCTCGCCGGCGAGTACGACCGGGGCATCAAGCTCGTCACCGCCGCGCTGAAGGAGGTCGAGGCCGCCGGCGAGGACGCGATGGACATCGAGCGCTGGGCCGCGCTGCTGGAGCTGCGCGGCCACATGCGCTACGAGATGGCGCGGCCCGGTTTCGTCGACGACCTGCGCGCCGCGATGAACGCGCTGCCGGCCGATCCCCCGACGGTCCTCCGCGCGCGCGTCCTGGCGACGTTCGCGACCTACGTGCGGTTCACCACCGACATCCCCGAAGCCCGCGCCGCGGCGGCGGAGTCGCTGGCCATCGCGCGCAAACTCGCCGACCCGTTCGCCGAGGCGCAAGCGCTCATCACGCTGTTCTGCGCCGACATCGACTACTCCGACTACTCCGGCACCGCGACCACGGACATGCTCGCCGACATCGAGCGGACCGCCGCCGCCGGCGGCAACCACCGGGCGCTGCTGCGGTACTACGTCATCAAGTCGCACTTCCTGGAGGGGAGCGGCCGGCACGAGGACGCCGCGGCCGTCGCCGGGCAGGGCAAGGAACTGGCGCGCGAGTACGGCGTGGAGCGCACGCAGGGCACGTTCCTGTGCATCAACCAGGCCGAGCCGCTCGTCTCCCTCGGGCGCTGGGACGAGGCCATGGCGGTGATGAACCACGCCATGGGCCAGGAGCCGTCGGTGACGATCCGGACCTCGCTGCTGGTCCTGTCGGGCGGCATCGCGCTCGCGCGCGGCGACATGCGGACGGCCCGCGAGCGGCTCGACGGCGCCCGCGACATCATGCGGCTCAAGATGAAGTGGCTGAAGACGCAGGACTACTTCGCCACCCTGTGGCTCGAGGCGCGGATGGCGCTGGCCGAGGGCCGCCCGCAGGACGTGTTCCCAGCGGTGGAGGGCGTCATCGAGGAGGCGGGCCTGCCGGACGACGCCCGGTACGCGCTGCCGGTGCTGACCGCGGGCGTCACGGCCTGCGCCGAGCTCGGGCCGTCCGCCGCGGCGATGCTGCGGCGGATCGAGGAGCGCGCCGCCGGCCTGACGATCAGCGGCCCCCTGCAGCGCGCCCACAAGCTGACCCTCGACGCCGAGGCGGCCCGCGCCCGGGGCGTCCTCGACCTGGCGGCCTGGGACGGGGCCGCGGCCGCGTGGGAGGCGCTCGGCAACCCGTTCGCCCGGGCGCAGGCCCTCGTCGGCGCCGCCGAGGCCGCGCTGGCGGGCGGCGACCACGACGGGGCGTCGGCCCGGCTGCGGATCGCGGCGGACGCCGCCGCGGACCTCGGCGCCGCGCCGCTGGCGGAGCGGGTCGCCGACCTGCTGCGGCGGACCCGGGCGCCGCGCCGCGGCGGCCCCGACCCGTCCGCGCCGCTCGGCCTGACCCCGCGCGAGTACGAGGTGCTGCGCCTGGTCGCCGAGGGGCGCAGCAACCGCGACATCGCCGAGGCGCTGTTCATCTCGGTGAAGACGGCCAGCGTGCACGTGTCGAACATCCTGGGCAAGCTCGAGGTGGCCAACCGCGGCGAGGCCGCCGCGACCGCGCACCGGCTGGCCCTGTTCGCCGCCTCGAACGGGCGGGGCGGGGGTTCGAACGGGCAGGGCTCGGTGGCGGGAGCCCCCCTCCCGGACTCCCGCCACTGAACCGTCGGACCACACGGGAACTGACGTGGCCGGCCTTCGCGGTCGCGCGCCGCGGAAGCAGGCGGTGCTTCTCCCCCCGGAGAGGCGGCCCGCGACCGTTCCGGCCACTGCCCAGTGTGCTCCGCCCATTGCGCCGTGTAACGGGCGACATACCGAAAACGGCGGGCACGAGTTCAGATGGTGATGATCTCGTGCCCGCCGTGCCCGTCGCGGACCGCTAGCGCGGGACGCGCGCCACGCAGAAGACGGTCTGCCCGAACGGCGGGCGGACCACGCGCTCGATGGCGCGGGTGACCGGCACGACCGTCCGGTCGTAGATCTTGACCAGCCGCGGGTCGGGGTAGCCGGCGCCGCCGCGGCGCACCGCGAACCACCAGGCGATCCCGCCCAGGAAGTTGATCGGCTTGAGCACCTCGGGGACGAGCCCGGCCTCGCGCACCGAGGCCTCCAACGTCGCCGGGGTGTACCGGGTGACGTGCCCGACCTTGCGGTCGAAGTCGCCGTACAGCTGCATGTAGCCGGGCACCCAGATCACGATCCGGCCGCCGGGCAGGGTGACGGAGGCCAGGTCGCGCAGCGCCTGGACGTCGTCCTTGATGTGCTCCAGGACGTTCATCATCACGACCGTGTCGACCTTCTGCCGGATCTGGATCTCGGCCGGCAGTTCGAGGTCGATGACCTCGACGTCGTCGTCGCCGTCGTAGCGCTTGCGCAGCTCTCCGACGCAGTACGGGTCGTTGTCGCTGACGACGAGGTAGTCGAGCCGCCCGGCGAACTGCTCGGAGAAATGCCCGAGCCCGGAGCCGATCTCCAGCAGGGAGCGCCCGACGTGGGGGGCGACGGTCTCGTACTCGTACTTGCGGTAGTTGCGGGCCTCGTCACCGCCCAGATGGTTCTCCAGGGCCCCCTCGCCGGCGGCGGGCTGGATGACCTCTCCGTCTCCCGCCGTGGGTGCCGCGGGAGCGGGTTTCGGGCCGCTGCCGATGAGATTGAGTAGGGATCCTGCGATGGACTTCTTCTGACCAGGTTGCTGCATACTTCCCGCTCGCTGGGTGCGTTGGCGTTCTGCTTGTTTTCGCCGGATCGACGTGACCGGATCCCTCGGGATGGTCTGATCTCTGGCGCAAGGTCGGGTCAGTCTACCCATCCGTACGCGAGCGCATTGCCCGGCGTTCAGAAACGGTGCGCCGGGCCGACGACCGGTGTGCCCCGGCACAACCGGTCAAGCGAACCGGTCGCCGGGACAGGTCACCGTAGCGCACGGCAGTCCAGCGGTCACGCACCGCAGGTCATGGCGGCGTTCTCAGCCGATCGTGCGGTGCACGCTCGCCTTGTCGCTCGGGCCTGGTTCGGCTGGCGCGATCCAGGGGCCGGGAATGGAGGGGTCCAATACGCCGTCCTCCACCCAGGCGAAATCGCCGGCGAGGACGGCGCGCGCGAGCCTGACGTCCATCTCGTCGGTGTTGCGCCACAGGCCGTCGAAGAGTTCCTCGACGCGCACCCGCGCCTGGCGGCAGAACGCGTCGGCCAGCAGGACGGCGGAGGCGCCGGGGACATCGGTCTCGCTCGGGCCGTCCGCGACGGATCCGGTGAGCGGGCCGAGGCCGGAGGAATCGGCGTTGGCGCGGACGCAGACGGCGCTCATCGCGTAGAGCTCGGCGCCGATGTCGACCATCCGGCCGAGGAATCCCTGCTTGTACTCCAGCTTGCCCTGCCAGCGGCCCGCCGCGTAGAAGATGGACCGGGCCAGCTTGCGGGAGGCGCGCTCGACGTAGCGCAGGTGCTTGGCGAGCGCGCCGAACTCGGCGTACGCCTTCGGCCGCTGCCCCGCTCCCGTCACCAGGGTCGGCAGCCAGCGCGCGTAGAAGCCGCCCGCCTTCGCCGCCGCGCGCGCCTTCGCCGCGGCGGAGGCGTCGGGGTCGATGATGTCGCCGGCGACGGACAGGTGCGCGTCCACCGCCTCCCGGGCGATCAGCAGATGCATGATCTCGGTGGAGCCCTCGAAGATCCGGTTGATCCGCAGGTCGCGGAGCAGCTGCTCGGCGGGCACGCCGCGCTCGCCCCGCGCGGCCAGCGACTCGGCCGTCTCGAAGCCGCGCCCGCCGCGCAGCTGGACCAGCTCGTCGGCGATCCGGCAGGCCATCTCCGACGACCACAGCTTGGCGAGGGCCGCCTCGATCCGGATGTCGTTGCGCTCGTCGTCGGCGAGCTGGCCGGACAGGTCGAGCATGGCCTCCAGCGCGTACGCGGTGGCGGCGATGAAGGCGACCTTGCGGGCCACGGCCTCGTGCTCGCCGACCGGCCGCCCCCACTGCACCCGCTCCTTCGACCACTCGCGGGCGATCTTGGCGGCCCACTTGCCGCTCGCCGCGCAGATCGCGGGCAGCGAGAGCCGCCCGGTGTTCAGCGTGGTGAGCGCGATCTTCAGGCCCGCGCCCTCGGCGCCGATCAGGTTGGCCTTGGGGACGCGGACGTCGTGGAAGCGCGTCACGCCGTTCTCGATGCCGCGCAGCCCCATGAACGCGTTGCGGTTCTCGACGGTGATGCCGGGCGTGGACATGTCCACGATGAACGCGGAGATGCCGCCCTTGCGCCCGTCCGGCTGGGGGCCGTCCGGCTTCGGGACGCGGGCCATGACGACGACGAGGTCGGCGACGACGCCGTTGGTCGTCCACAGCTTGACCCCGTTGAGGACGTAGTCGTCGCCGTCGGGGACGGCGGTGGCGCGCAGCCGGGCCGGGTCGGAGCCGACGTCGGGCTCGGTGAGCAGGAACGCGCTGATCTCGCGGGCGCAGCGCGGCAGCCAGACGTCCTTCTGCTCCTGCGTCCCGAACATCTTCACCGGCTGCGGGACGCCGATGGACTGGTGCGCCGACAGCAGCGCCCCGAGCGCCGGGCTGACGGACCCGACGACCATCAGCGCGCGGCCGTAATAGAGCTGGCTGAGACCGAGCCCGCCATAACGCTCGGGAATCTTCATGCCGAGCGCGCCCATCTCCCGCAGCCCTTCGACCACCTCGTCCGGAATGCGGGACTCGCGCTCGATCAGCGCGGCGTCGATCCGGGTGGCGCAGAACTCGGTGAGCCGCGCGAGGAATTGCTCGCCGCGGCGGCGCGCGTCGTCGTCCGGGCGGGGATGCGGGTGCACGAGATCGAGCCGGAAATCGCCGAGGAACAGCTGCTTTCCGAAGCTCGGAAGCCGCCATTCGGTCTCCCGGGCCTCCTCGGCGACCCGCCGGGCGGTCCGCTCGTCGACGGGGGTCTGGCTGCGACTCGGCTGGCTCATCCCGGCTCCTCGAAGCGGCTTCCGCCGTTCCCGCCCTCGCGGCGGCGGCCCTGGGCTCCGGGTTCGGCGCCCCGGAGGTTGCACCCACCCGAAGTTACTCCCCAGTCGGCGCGCCGCCCACTCCCGCGCCGTCCAGGCGTGTCGCGTGCGATTTACGGGACTGCGGGTGAGAAAGATGCCGACAACCGGAAAGGCGCGCGAACAGGACCGTTCCATCAGATCGCCATTAGCCGGGGGACTTCGGAGAGCTCCCGCGAAGACACCCGAGAAGTGATCCAATGACCCGAGTATCGGCAAAGGCCTTGACCTGGCCGGGCCGGAGGGGTTCGCTGTGCGTGATGGATGAGACACGCAGACCCACGCTCATCGCCTCGGTGCAGCGCGCCCTGCATCTCATGGAGGCGGTGGCGTCGCATCCGAGCGGCGCGCCCGCCAAGCAGCTGGCCCGCGAGTCCGGGCTGCCCCTCGCCACCACGTACCACCTGCTCCGCACCCTCGCCCACGAGGGCTACGCCATGCGGCTCCCGGACGGCGTCTGGGTGCTGGGCGACCGCGTCCAGTCGCTGCACGGACGCAGCCGGACGCAGCAGCTGCTCGCGCACGTCCGCCCGACGCTCGTCGCGCTCCGCGACGAGCTGGGCGTCGCCTGCTACTTCGGCATGCACGTGGACGACGAGATCCGGCTCATCGACATCGCCGACGGCCCGCGCGCGCCCCGCGTGGACGTGTGGGTCGGCTTCGACGAGGCCGCGCACGCCACCGCGCTCGGCAAGTGCATGCTGAGCCAGCTCGACGAGGAGCGGCGCCGCGACTACCTGTCCCGGCACCCGCTGGTCGACCTGACCCCGCACACCATCACCGAGCCCGGGCGGCTGCTCGGCGCGCTCAGCTCGCCGGACGGCCTCTCCCTCGACCGCGAGGAGTACGCCCTCGGCACCGGCTGCGCCGCGGTGCCGGTCACCGACGCCACCGGCACGGCCGTCGGCGCGCTCGCCATCTCCTGCCGCACCGGCAAGCTCCCGAGGATCGAGAAGTCCGCCGACCGGATGCGCGCCCGCGCCGCCGAACTCCAGCGGACGCTCACCCTGACCGCCGCCTCCTGACTCCCCCGCCGGCGGGCGTGCGCGCCGTCAGCGGCCCTGAAAGTCCGGAGGGCGGTTCTCCAGGAACGCGGTGATACCCTCCTTGGCGTCCTCGGTGGCGGCCAGGGCGACGAGCTCGGACAGCAGGTGCTCCACCTGGTCCTCCAGCGGGCGGCCCTCGATCGCGAAGAACGCGTCGCGGCCCCGGCGCAGGCCGAGGGGGCTCTTGGACGCGATGGTGCGGGCCAGCTCGTCCACCCGCGCGTCCAGTTCGGCGCGCGGGACGACCTCGGTGACCAGGCCGATGTCGCGTCCCTCGGCGGCGGTGATCCGCTGCCCGGTGTAGTAGAGCTTGAAGGCGTGCTTCGGCGCCACGTTCCGGTTGATGATCGCCATGATCATCATGGGCCACAGCCCCACGTTGACCTCGGGGGTGCCGAGCTTGACGTCGTCGGCCGCCACCACCAGGTCGCAGGCGGCGGCGAGGCCGAGGCCGCCGGCGACCGCGTGCCCGGCGAGCCGCGCGATGATCGGCTTGCCGAGCTTCGGGAACGCGGTGAACAGCCGGAACGGGGCGCTCGCGCGGATCGCGCCCGCGTCGGCGACGGACCGCCCGTCCGCCTGGGCCCGGCCGAGCCCGCCGAGGTCGGCGCCCGCGCAGAACGCCCGGTCACCGGCCCCGGTCAGCACGATGACCCGCACCCCGTCGTCGGCCCCGGCCCGGCCGAAGGCGTCCAGCAGCTCGTCGATCATCCGGTCGCTGAGCGCGTTGCGGGCGTCCGGCCGGTTCAGCGTGATCCGCGCGACCCGCTCCGCGGCCTCGTAAAGGATCGTCTCGTACATGCTCCACCCTCAGCGGTCCAGGGAACGACCGGGCCATCATCCCGCCCGCCGGACACACCCGTGGCCCACCCCCGAACCGGGGACGGGCCACGGGAGGACGATCGTGGGATCAAAGACGCTCGATGATGGTGGCGTTGGCCTGGCCGCCGCCCTCGCACATCGTCTGGAGGCCGTAGCGGCCGCCGGTGCGCTCCAGCTCGTGCAGCAGCTTGGTCATGAGGATGCCGCCGGTCGCGCCCAGGGGGTGGCCGGTGGCGATCGCGCCGCCGTTGGGGTTGGTCTTCTCCAGCGAGGCGCCGGTGTCGTGCGCCCACGCCATCGGGACCGGGGCGAACGCCTCGTTCACCTCGAAGACGTCGATGTCGTCGATCTTGAGGCCGGCCCTGCTCAGCGCCTTCTCCGTCGCCGGGATCGGGCCGGTCAGCATGTAGACCGGGTCCGAGCCGGTGACGGCGAGGGTGTGGATGCGGGCGCGCGGGGTCAGGTTGTACCGCTTGACGGCCTCCTCGGAGGCCAGCAGCAGCGCCGACGCGCCGATGGAGATCTGCGAGGACACCGCGGCGGTGATGACGCCGCCCTCGCGGAGGGTCTTCAGGCCCGCCATCTTCTCCAGCGTCGTGTCGGGGCGGGCGCCCTCGTCCTTGGCCAGCCCGGCCAGCGGGGCGATCTCGCGGTCGAAGTAGCCGGCCTCGATGGCCTTGGCGGCGCGCCGGTGGCTCTCCAGCGCGAACTTCTCCAGGTCCTCGCGGGTGAAGCCCCACTTCTCGGCCATCAGCTCCGCGCCGCGGAACTGGGAGATCTCCTGCTGGCCGTAGCGCTCGCCCCAGCCCTCGCCGTACGGGAAGTCGAGGCCCTGCACGATGGTCGCGCCCATCGGCACCTTGGCCATGTGCTCGACGCCGGAGGCGACGACCAGGTCCTGGGTGCCGGACAGGACGCCCTGCGCGGCGAAGTGGATCGCCTGCTGGGAGGAGCCGCACTGGCGGTCGATGGTGACGCCGGGCACGCTCTCCGGCAGCCCGGCCGACAGCCAGGCGGTGCGCGCGATGTCCAGCGCCTGCGGGCCGGCCTGCATGACGCAGCCCATGATCACGTCTTCGACCGCGGACGGGTCGACGCCGGTCCGGTTGACGAGCTCCTTGAGCACGTGCGCACCGAGGTCGGCGGGATGCACGTCCTTGAGGGCGCCCTTCTTGGTACCGACGGGGGTACGGACCGCGCCGACGATGTACGCCTCGGCCACTACGCCTCCAGAATATTGGGGTTCCGTCCCGAAACCGAGTGAGATTCGGTCGTCAGTATGAGATTACATCTCCGATAGCGCAACGCTATGTGAGCTGAGTCTCGGCGTCAGGACGCGGTCCGGGCGGCCTCGCCGGGCCGCAGGACCTCGCCGTCGGCGTCCTGCCCCAGGGAGACGCGGGCGAGGCGGGTCAGGACGTCCGACAGCTCGGGGGAGTCCTCGGGCGACCAGCCCTCGACGTGCTTCGCCAGGCCCTCGCGGCGGGCGGCGAACAGCCGTTCGGCGGCGGCCTCGCCGGACGGGGTGACGGTCAGGGCGCCGTCGGCCCGCTGGACGTACCCGGCGTCGACGAGGCGGTCGACGTACGGACGGCCGTCCTCGACGGGCACGCCGGCGCGGTCGGCCAGCTCGGTCCCGGAGACCGTCCCGTCCTTGGCGATCCGGCACAGCGCCCAGATGCTGCCGGCGGGCATGTCGACGCCGCAGAGGCGGGCGAGCCGGTTGTAGGCCTCCGCGGCCTTGGCGTCCCGGCGCATGAGCTCGCTGAGCGCCCGCTCGATCTCGTGCCGGGACGAGCGGACGGTCGGCGCCCCGCCGAAGCCCTCGCCGTAGTCGCGCGTCTGGGAGGTGGCGCGGAGCGGGACCTCGCGCAGGAACCAGGTGAGGACGAACGCGACCGCCGCGAACGGGACGGCCCACAGGAACACCGTGTCGATCGACTGGGCGTAGGCGTGCAGGACGCTGTGCTTCACCGGGCCCGGGAACCTGTCGAGGAGCTTCGGGTTGCCCTGGACGGCGGCCGGGTCGAAGCCGGGCGGCAGCATCCCGTTCTTCGCGAGGTCCGTGACGTGCGAGGCCAGTTCGTTGCTGAAGACGGAGCCGAACACCGCGACGCCGAACGACCCGCCGATCTGCCGGAAGAAGGTGACGCCGGACGTGGCCGAGCCGAGGTCGGAGTAGGAGACGGCGTTCTGCACGGCGATGACGAGGACCTGCATCACCAGGCCGAGGCCGAACCCGAGCAGCGCGAACCGCAGGCTCATCGACAGCGTGGAGGAGTTCTCGTCCAGCCGCGACAGCAGGTACAGGGCGATCGCGATCAGCGGCGTGCCGACCACCGGGAAGAGCTTGTAGCGGCCGGTCTTGCTGATCAGCTGGCCGGAGCCGATCGAGGCGACCAGCATGCCGATCATCATCGGCAGCAGGTGCACCCCGGACAGGGTCGGCGAGACGCCGTGCACGACCTGGAGGAAGATCGGCAGGAAGGTGAGCGCGCCGAACATCGCGAAGCCGACGACGAAGCTGATCGCCGAGGACAGCGCGAACACCGAGTGGCGCAGCAGGTGCGGCGGCATGATCGGCTCGGCGGCGCGCCGCTCCACCAGCAGCCAGACCCCGATCAGCACCACCGAGACCGCGGCGAGCACGATGATCGGCGCCGACAGCCAGTCGTAGCGGGTGCCGCCCCAGGTCGTCATCAGCACCAGGCCGACGGACCAGCCGACGATCAGCAGCGTGCCGAGGTAGTCGATGCGGTGCCGCTCGCGCTCCCCCGAGGCGTGCAGGACGGCGGCGATGACCAGCAGCGCGACGATGCCGATCGGGACGTTGATGTAGAACACCCAGCGCCAGGACAGGTTGTCGACGAACCAGCCGCCGAGCAGCGGCCCGCACACGCTGGCCACGCCGAAGACGGCCCCGAACAGGCCCTGGAACCGGCCGCGGTCGCGGGGCGGGACGACGTCGCCGACGATCGCGACGACGAGCACCATCAGCCCGCCGCCGCCGAGGCCCTGCAGCGCGCGGAAGAAGATCAGCTGGTTCATGTCCTGCGCGATGCCGCACAGCGCGGACCCGATCAGGAAGATGACGATCGAGCCCTGGAACAGCCGCTTGCGGCCGTACTGGTCGCCGAGCTTGCCCCACAGCGGCGTCGAGGCGGTGGAGGCGAGCAGGTACGCGGTGACGACCCAGGACAGGTGGTTGAGGCCGCCGAGGTCGCTGACGATGGTCGGCAGGGCGGTGGAGACGATCGTCTGGTCCAGCGCGGCCAGCAGCATGGCCAGCATCAGCGCGCCGAGGATGACGTACAGGTCGCGGCCCTTGGGCATGGCCTTCTCGTCGCGCGCCACCGTGTCAGCGGTCATTCCGCCGTTCCCCCCTCACCAGTGTGACGGGAGAGGACTACCCACGGAGATCACCCCAAATCGGAACCCGGCCCGCCGGAGCCCGTGGACGGGCGCGCGACGCACCGGAACGGCCCCCCGCGCACCGGGGGCCCGTTCCGGGGGCACGCGTCAGCGCAGGATGTCGCGGGCCACCTTGGCTGCGCCGAGGGCGGCGGAGCCGCCCGCGATCGCGGTGGCCCCGGCGGTCACCCACAGCGGGAGGCCGCGGCGGGTCCGCAGCCCGCTGACGGTGTCGAGGGAGTCGACGAGCAGGCCCGCGCGGGCCCACAGCCGCCGCCCGGTCTCGTCGCTCAGCAGGTAACCGGCGCCGAGCGCGATCTCGCGGGCGGCGAACATCCGGGCGACGTAGTCGCGTCCCGGGTCGCTCCCGCCGGCCGACGTCATCAGCTTCACGGTCAGCTTGGGGGCGGCGAACGCCGCGAGGCCCAGGGCCACGCGCGCCCGCGCCACGTTGGTCATGAGGCCGTCCAGGCGGTCCCGGCCGTCTACTTCCTTCGCATCTGCCACATCCGCGAGGTTATCGGGGACCGCGCCGGGCCCCTACGCCGAGGTAACCATTGCCTTACGCGTCTATCGTTCTAGATGGCGGCACTCCCCCGGACGGAAGGTGACCATGGACGAGGGCCTTCTCAGCCTCGCGGTCGTCGCGGTGCTCGCCGCGTTCTGCGTGCGCTGGGTCGCGGTGAAGCTGCGCATGCCGATGCCCACCCGCAGCGCGGTGATCATCGTGTTCGTGCTGGTCGTGGGGGCGCTGTACGGCGAGCACCTGCGCGGCTGACACGCCCGCCGGGGCAATTGCCCGGCGCCGGCGCCGAACTTCCCGCCGGGCCCGGGAGTCATAACTGGCGAAACCGGCTTCACGCCCGTTCCCCGTACCCCGCGGAGCCGGTCCGAGCCGAGGGAGACCACCCGTGCCGCATCCGGCGACCCCGGTCCAGGAGACCGCAGGCGGCATCGCCCCGCACCTGAGGCGCCTGCTGGAGTTCGTCGAGCCCGACCGCGCCGACGTCTGCCTGGACGTGGCGCGCGGCCGCGGCCCGATGCCCGCCGCGCTCGGCCCCCGCGTCCGGCACATGACCGCGGTGGACGCGGCGCCGGCGCCCGCGGAACCGAGCCGGGGCGGCCGCATGTCCACGGTCGAGTTCGGGACCGGCCCGGTGCGCATCACCGGCCCGGCCACCGACCCGGACCGGCCGCCCGCGACGGCGACGCGCGAGGACCCCCGGCCCCGTCCCGCCGACCCGGCGGTCAAGGCCGACGCCACCGCCCTGCCCTACCGGAGCAACACGTTCTCCCTGGTCACGGCCCGGTTCTCGCTCTACACCCTGGGCGAGCCGGAACAGGTGCTGCCCGAGCTGCTGCGGGTGTGCCGGCCGGGCGGCCGGCTCGTCATCGCCGACCTGGTCCGCGGCAACCTGGCCGGCCCGGAGCGGGACCGGATCGAGCGGCTGCGCGACCCGGACCACCCGGGCACCCCGTCCATCGCCCGCCTCACCGAGATGATCACCTCGGCGGGCGGCAGCATCCGCCGCCTCGACGTGTTCACCGTCGAGCGGCCGGTCGAGCCGTGGCTCGCGGGCGCGCGGGACGAGGCGTCCGCCGACATGATCCGCGAGGCGCTCACCGACGAGGTCGACGGCGGCCCCCGCACGGGCGCCAAGCCCCGCGTGATCGGCGGCGAACTCTGGTTCACCCAATCCTGGGCCCACGTAGCGGCCGAGCCCATTTGATTGCACCGCCCTTGGCGGTCGGGCCTTGGAGGCCCTCCCTTCAACGGGCACTGCGTGCGATCGCTGCATCGCTCCGACTCGGCCCTGGGGGCCTCGCTGCGCGATCAAGTTCTCGCAAGCTCGAACTTGGCTTCGCTCGCGATCGCGACGGTCGGGGTCGTTGCGTGGTTGCGGAGGTGGCTGAGGCCGGGATCACGGGATCAGGACGGCGGCGCCGGTGAAGTGGTCGGCGGCCAGGTCGGCTAGGGCGCGGTCGGCTTCGTCCAGGGGGTAGGGGTGGGTCGTGACGGCTACGTCGAGGCGGGCGGCGAGGCGGAGGAACTCCTCGCCGTCGGCGCGGGTGTTGGCGGTGACCGAGCGGACCTGGCGCTCCTGGAACAGGTGCCGCTGGTAGTCCAGGGACGGGACGTCGCTCAGGTGGATGCCGGCGATGGCGAGGGTGCCGCCGCGGTCCAGGCGTTCGAGCGCGGCGGGGACGAGCCCGCCGGCGGGCGCGAAGACGATCGCCGAGTCGAGCGGGTCGGGCGAGGCGTCGAAGGAGTCACCGGCCCAGGAGGCGCCCAGGGATCGGGCCAGCTCGCGGGCGGCCGGGCTGCGGGTGAACACGTGCACGTCGGCGCCCTCGGCGATGGCGATCTGCGCGGCGAGGTGCGCGGAGCCGCCGAATCCCCAGATGCCGAGGCGCCCGCCCGGCGGGAGGTCGGCTCGGCGCAGCGCGCGGTAGCCGATGATGCCCGCGCACAGCAGCGGCGCGGCGCGGACGTCGTCGAGTTCGGGCGGCAGCGCGTAGGTGTAGGCGTCGACGGCCAGGGCGTACTCGGCGTAGCCGCCGTGGGCGTCCCAGCCGGTGTAGACCGAGTACGGGCACAGGTTCTCGGCGCCGCGGCGGCAGAACCGGCAGGCGCCGCAGGTGCCGCGCAGCCACGCGACGCCGACCCGGTCGCCCGCGGCGTGCAGCGCGCCCGCGCCCGCCTCGGCCACCTCGCCAACGATCTCGTGGCCGGGCGTCACCCCGGGCAGGTGGACGGGCAGGTCGCCCTCCGCGACGTGCAGGTCCGTCCGGCAGACGCCGCAGGCGAGGACGCGCACCAGCAGCTCACCGGGGCCCGGTGACGGGACGTCCCGGTCGGCGCGGCGCAGCGGCCCCGAGGCGATCGGAGCCGGCGCGCGCACCGCCCACGCCCGCATCAGGGGGTGAGCGGCAACTCGAACCAGACGGCCTTGCCGTCGCTGGTCGGCCGGGCGCCCCACCGGGTGGCGAGCTGGTCGACCAGGTACAGGCCGCGGCCGCCCTCGTCGGTCTCGCCGGCGCTGCGGATGCGCGGCAGCCGCATGTCGGAGTCGAACACCTCGACCCAGATCGCGTCGGCGCCGCGCCGCAGCCGGAGCCGGAACTCCTTGGTGGGCGGCTCGCGGCGGCCGAGGTCGGCGCCGAGGTTCCAGTCGTCCTCGTCGAACCCGCCCGGGTCGAGGGCGGCGTCGAACGCGCCGCCGACCTGTGCGGTGTTGAACTGGACGGGCGGCGGGGCGCTCAGCGGCTCGCCGCCGCGGCCGGGCGGCCCGGCGGGCACCGGGACGACCGTCTCGCGGCGCGGCTGCGGCGTCGCGGTGGCGTGCAGGACGACGTTGGTGACGACCTCGGAGACCAGCAGGCAGGCCAGTTCGGCCTGCTCGTCGAGCATGCCCCAGGACGCGAACGCGTCGGCGGCCATCCGGCGCGCCTCCGACACCATGATCGGCTCGGCGGGGAAGGTGCGCTCCTCGACGGCCAGCTCGTCGCCGGCGGTGCGGATCACCACGATCGCCACGTCGTCGTCGATGTCGCCGGGGACGGCGTCGTAGGCGGCGTTGGCGATGGCCTCGACGCCGCCGCGCGCGACCCGCTGGACGGCCGCGCGGACCAGCTCGCGGGACTCCTCCCGCGTGTAGTACTCGCCGTCGTCCTTGGGCCGCCGGTCGATGAGGCCGTCGGTGTAGAGCACCAGCGTGGCGCCGGGCTTCAGCTCGGTCTGCTCCTCGTTGAAGAGGATCTCGCCGCCCATGCCGGGGGCGCGGACGCCGAGCATGGCGCCCTCGCTCTCGAAGTCCAGCTCGCCGACCTCGCCGTCGACGATGAGCAGCGGCGGGTCGTGGCCGGCGTTGGCGAACTCCAGCACCCGCGACCAGGCGTCGTAGACGAAGTAGGTGCACGACACCAGCGGCGGCCGGACGAGGTCGTCGCTGTTCCAGCCGGACCGCATCCGCTCGGGCCGGGTCATCGTGCGGACCCATTCGTCGAGCTTGCGCAGGATGTCGGCCGGGGGCTTGTCGTCCTGGGCGAAGGCGCGCAGCGCGGCGCGCAGCTGGCCCATCACGGCGGCGGCGCGGGCGCCGCGGCCCTCGACGTCGCCGATGACGAGGCCGACGCGGCCGGCCGACAGCGGGATCACGTCGTACCAGTCGCCGCCGACCTGGGTCTGGATGCCGTGCCCGTGCGCCTCCAGCGGGCGGGCCGGCTCGTACCGCCAGGCGATCTGCAGGCCGTCCAGGTGCGGCGGCCGGTCGCCGGGCAGCAGGTGCTTCTGGAAGGCCAGCGCGGTCTCGCGCTCCTCCTCGAACAGCATCGCGTTGTCGACGGCGAGCGCGACGCGGCTGGCGATGGCGCCGAGCAGGTCGCGGTCGAAGCCGTCGTAGTGCGGGTCGGGCCGCTTGGACAGGTTCGACAGCGCCAGGCTCATCACGCCGAGCATCTCGCCGCGCACCAGCAGCGGCGCGGAGATCACCGAGGTGACGCCCATGGACTCGCCGAGCCGCAGCGACGACTCGGAGGGGGCGGAGAACCGGTGCTGGACCATGTCCTCGACGAGGACGGCGTCGCGGCGCGCCATCGCCTTGGCGCTGAAGTGGCCGGGCGGGTAGGAGACCGGCTCGCCGACCTCGGCCCAGGTGCCGGGCGGCGGCTCCCAGTTGCCGGCGTGCCGCGACACCCGCCGGTAGAGGCGGTCGCCGCTGTAGAGGTCGATGAAGCAGTGGTCGGCGAACTGCGGGACGAGGGTGTCGGCGACGCGCCGCAGCGTCGCCTCCAGCTCGAGGGACCCGGCGAGCCGCTCGCCGATGCGCTCCAGCAGCCCGTAGCGCTCCTGGTCGCGCTGGTTGGAGCGGAGCGCCTCCCGCGCGAAGATCACGACGCCGTCGACGGCGCCGGACGGGTGCCGCAGCGGGACGGCGTGCGCGCGCGTGTACACGGTGGTGCCGTCGGCGCGCAGGTTGCAGAAGGTGCCCTCCCAGACGCCGCCCTTCAGGACGTGCTTGGCGAGCTCGGTGGCCTGCTCGTGGTCCTCCTCGGCGATGCCGAGGGACAGCACCGAGTGCCCGATGATCTCGTCGCCGCCGAAGCCGAACAGCTGCCGCGCGAACGCGTTGCCGTAGATGACGTTGCTGAAGCGGTCACAGACGATGACCGCCATCTCCATCTGGTTGAGGACGGTCTCGGGCGGCAGATGCGCCTCGAAGGACGCTTCCCCCCAACGCTTCATCTCCCCATCCCGATACCAGTCGCGGTCCCGCCGGTGACCGCCTCGCCTCCGCGCGGCCGGCCCGCGCCGCCCGCGGCGATGATCACCGGGCGTCGCGGCAGGGGCCGCGTACGTGTCTGCCTCGTCGTATTGAACGACGAACCCGCCGCCGGGATACGCCCGAACGGCGCGATGGTGTGGAGATCTTCGGTATAGACCGTCGAGGCGGGGGTGGGGGGCGGCACGCCGACCGTGTCAGCGCCTGCTGACGAACACGTGCTCGGCGATGTCGCGCGGCAGTTCCGTCGCAGCACCGTCGGCCTCGTCGTCACAGGTCACCCGCACCCCGTCATCGGTCGCCCGGAGAGTCACCTCTCGTCCCGGTTGTATCCCTATTTGCTTGAGTCTAAGCATCAGGTCGCTGTCCATCTGCACCTGCTCGCTGATCCGCCGGACCACGGCGGCGGCACCGGAGGCGCTGGCGACCGCGGTCATCACCGACAGGGGCGCGGCGGCGGCGTCGTCCCCGTGCCCGCCCAGCTCGTCCAGGCCGGGGATCGGGTTGCCGTGCGGGCAGGTGGTCGGGTTGTCCAGCAGCGCGACCAGCCGCCGCTCGACCTCCTCCGACATCACGTGCTCCCACCGGCAGGCCTCGATGTGGACGTCCTCCCAGGGCAGTCCGATGACGTTGACCAGCAGGCACTCGGCGAGCCGGTGCTTGCGCATGACGCGGGTGGCGAGGCCACGGCCGCTGTCGGTCAGTTCGAGGTGCCGATCACCCTCGACCCGCAGCAGCCCGTCCCGCTCCATCCGCGCGACCGTCTGGCTCACCGTCGGGCCGCTCTGGGAGAGCCGCTCGGCGATGCGCGCGCGGAGGGGGATGATCCCCTCCTCTTCGAGCTCGAACACCGTCCGGAGATACATCTCCGTGGTATCGATCAGGCCGTGTGAGGTCACAGCTCCCTCCAGTCTTATGGCCTCGAAGTCTACTTGCTATGGGCCCCTGCCGCCGGACCGCGCGAATATCCCCCGGACGGCGGGTACGGGGGAACGCGAGATGAACGCGAAAACTTCCCACGACGCCGAGCCGTACCTCCCGGACTCCCCCGAGGAGCGCACCGATCTGGACGCCCTGCGCCACGCCGCGGCGGGCTGCCGGGGCTGCGGCCTCTACGAGAACGCCACGCAGACCGTCTTCGGCGAGGGCTCCGCCGGCGGACGCGTCGTGCTGGTCGGCGAGCAACCCGGCGACCAGGAGGACCGCCAGGGCCACCCGTTCGTCGGCCCGGCCGGACGCGTCCTCGACCGGGCGCTGGAGGAGGCCGGGATCGAGCGCGGCGAGGTGTACATCACCAACGCCGTCAAGCACTTCAAGTTCAAGCGCCAAGCGGGCGGCAAGCGCCGCATCCACGAGGCGCCGAACGTGGGCGAGATGCGCGCGTGCCGTCCGTGGCTGCTGGCCGAGCTGCGGGCCCTCGACCCGGACGTGGTCGTCGCGCTGGGCGCGACGGCCGGCAAGGCGCTGCTCGGCTCCTCGTTCCGGGTGACGAGGCTGCGCGGGCGCCTGCTCGCCCTGCCCGAGCTGGAGACGATCGGCACCCCGGCCGCCGGCCGGGAGATCGACGAGGCCCCGCCCGGCGAGGCCGACACCCAGGTCGTCGCGACGATCCACCCGTCCGCCGTCCTGCGCGCCGAGGACCGCGACGCCGTGTACGCCGGTCTCCTCGACGACCTCAAGGTGGTCGCCCGAGCCCTCCGCTGACGCGGTCCGGTCAGGTGGTGGTGGGGACGGTCTCGGCCGTGCGCGTGTCGTAGCGGAGCAGCGCGGGGACCAGGAGGGCCACGACGACGACGAGGACGGCGCAGGCGATGCCGCCGCCGACCCAGGACGCGGTGGCGCCGGCCACGCTCGCGACCGCCCCCGCGCGCAGGTCGCCGAGGCGGGGGCCGCCCGCGACGACGACGGTGAAGACGCCCTGGAGGCGGCCGCGCATCTCGTCCGGCGCGTAGGTCTGGAGCATCGTCTGCCGGAACACCGACGACACCAGGTCGGCGGCTCCGCCGAAGGCGAGCAGCACGACCGCCAGCCACAGCTGGTGGGCGAGCCCGGCGGCGGCCACGGCCAGGCCCCACACGACGATCGACACCACCAGCGCGATCCCCTGCCGGTGCACGCGGCCGATCCAGCCGGAGATCAGCCCGCCGAGGAACGCCCCGATCGCGATCGCGGCGAACAGGTAGCCGACCGCGCCCTCCCCGCCGAACCGGGTCTCGGCCAGTTCCGGGAACAGCGCGCGCGGCATCGCGACGCCCATCGCGATGATGTCCACGACGAACGACATCAGCAGGACCGGCTGGGTGCCGAGGTAGCGCAGCCCGTCGATCACCGCCCGGAGCCCGGGGGTGCCGGTGACGTCGCCGAGCGGCGGGATCGAGGGCAGCCGCAGCGCCGCCCACAGCCCGACGGTGAACAGCACCGCGTCCATTCCGTAGGCGGCGCCGTAGCTCCAGCGGGCCAGGATCACGCCGGCGAACAGCGGGCCGGCGAGCATCCCCACCTGGCTGGCGGTGAAGTTGAGCGTGTTGGCGGCCGGGACGAGCGGCTTGTCGATCAGCCGGGGGATGATCGCGCTGCGGGTCGGCGACGACACCGCGAACCCGGTCGCCTGCACCGCCACCACGATCATGATCAGCGGCAGGCTCTCCAGGTGCAGCAGCGCCTGGACGAGCAGCAGCAGCGTCGCGACCCACATCACGCAGGACGCGCAGAACAGCAGCCGGCGCCGGTCCATGTGGTCGGCGACCGCGCCGCCCCACAGCCCGAACACGATCAGCGGGACGAGGTTGACCAGCCCGAGCACGCCCACCCAGAACGACGACCCGGTCATCTCGTAGACCTGGACGGGCACCGCCACGGCGGTGACCTGGAAGCCGATGAACGACACGCCCTGCCCGAGCCACAGCCGCCGGTACGGCGCGTGCCGCAGGGGACGGGTGTCGATCGCGAGGCGGCGCACGAGGCCCCGGCGCCGGGGCCCGGGATGCGCCGGATCGTCGGCGGCGTCCGGCAATTCCGGGCCGCCTCCCTCGGGGGTGTCAGGAGCACAGGCGGGGGATGGCTGCTGTTCCGGTGTCACGGAGACAGTCTCTCCGCCACCCACCGATCGGCCGCGTCCGGGTCCGCGTCGAGCGGCTCGCCCCGCTCGTCCAGCGCCGTCCGCCGGTACCGGAAGCGGTCGTGCAGCCGGTCGCGGCGGCCCTGCCAGAACTCGATCGTCTCCGGGACGACCCGGTACCCGCCCCAGAAGTCCGGCAGCGGCACCGCGTCCCCCTCCGCCACCGCCTCCGCCCCCGGCGCCGCGGCCGGATCCGGCCAGCGCTCGGCGAGCGCGGCGAACCGCCGCTCCAGTACCGAGCGGTCCGGGATCACGCCGGACTGGTGCTCGCTCGCCCACGCGCCGAGCCGCGACCCGTACGGGCGGGTCCGGAAGTACGCCTCCGACTCGTCCCGCGTCAGCCGGAACACCGGGCCGGCGACGCGCACCTGCCGGTGCATCGGATGCCACGGGAAGACCAGCGCCGCGCGCGGATTCTCCGCCAGGTCGCGGCCCTTGTCCGAGGTGAAGTTCGTGAAGAACCGGAACCCGTGCGGCCCGTACCCCTTGAGCAGGACCGTCCGCGCGCTCGGGACCCCGTCGGCGGACGCCGTGGCCAGCACCATCGCGTTCGGCTCGGGGAGCCCGAACGCGTGCACGTCGGCGAACCACGCGGCGAACAGCGCCAGCGGATCGGCGGGGAGGGCCCCCTCCGCCAACTCGCCCCCCTCGTAGGATCTGCGGAGCCGTGCGGGGTCGGGCGTTGGGGAATCCACAGCGTCTGAGCCTCTCACCTGGGAACTGTGCATCTCACATGGACCTGGGTACTGGTCAGTAGGGCGGACAGGGTTCAATGGCACGGCACCGCCTTATCACTCTTGGGGACGAAAGGCAGGACGACATGTCCGACTTCAAACCCGGTCTTGAGGGGGTCGTGGCCTTCGAGACCGAGATCGCCGAACCGGACAAGGAGGGCGGCGCCCTCCGCTACCGGGGCGTCGACATCGAGGAGCTCGTCGGCCGCGTCTCCTTCGGCGACGCCTGGGGCCTGCTGGTCGACGACAGCTTCGACCCGGGCCTCGCCCCCGCCGACCCGCACGTCCTGCCGGTCACCTCCGGCGACGTCCGGGTGGACGTGCAGAGCGCGCTCCCCACCCTCGCCCCCGCGTACGGGCTGAAGCCGCTGCTGGACATCTCCGACGAGCGGGCCCGCGCCGACCTCGCCCGGGTGTCGGTGACCGCGCTGTCGTTCGTCGCCCAGTCGGCGCGCGGCATCGGCGTCCCGATGGTCCCGCAGAGCCGGATCGACGAGGCCTCCACCATCACCGAGCGGTTCATGGTCCGCTGGCGCGGCGAGCCCGACCCGCAGCACGTCCGGGCCATCGACGCCTACTGGGTCTCCGCCGCCGAGCACGGCATGAACGCCTCCACCTTCACCGCCCGCGTCATCGCCTCCACCGGCGCCGACGTGGCGGCCAGCATCTCCGGCGCGATCGGCGCGATGTCCGGCCCGCTGCACGGCGGCGCCCCGGCCCGCGTCCTGCCGATGATCGAGAAGGTCGAGCAGCTCGGCGACGCCCGCAAGGTCGTCACCGACATCCTCGACTCCGGCGACCGGCTGATGGGCTTCGGGCACCGCGTCTACCGCGCCGAGGACCCGCGCGCCCGGGTGCTGCGCCGCACCGCCAGGGAGCTGGACGCGCCGCGCTACGAGGCCGCGAAGGCCCTGGAGGACGCGGCCCTCGCCGAGCTGCGCGAGCGCCGCCCGGACCGTCCGATCGAGACGAACGTGGAGTTCTGGGCCGCGGTCATCCTGGACTTCGCCGAGGTCCCGACCGCGATGATGCCCGCGATGTTCACCTGCGGCCGCACCGCCGGGTGGGCCGCGCACATCCTGGAGCAGAAGCGCACCGGCCGCCTCGTCCGGCCGAGCGCCCGCTACACCGGCCCCGGCACCCGTTCCATCGAGGACGTCCGGGGCGCGGCGGAGGTCCTCAAGCGCAGTGCTTGACCGCCCGGCCGGCTGAGCCGGCCGGCGCCCGCCCCCGCCGCAACGCGCCTGAGGCCCCCGGTTCGCAGGGAACCGGGGGCCTTCGTGCGTCCTCAGCGGGACGGCGCGGGCGCGGCGCCGTCCCCGGCCGGGCAGTCCGCCCTGGCCTGGTGGCCGGTGACGAGGCGGCCGCAGACCTCCTTGACCTCGACGGCGCCGTCCGGGCGGACGGTGGCGAGCAGGACGGGCTTGTCCGGCACCACGTGGCCCTGGTCGCGGCCGGTGAACTGCAGCACGCCGCTCGCGCCGTTCCACAGCGGGCCCTCGCCGGGGTCGTCCAGCGCGGCGAACACCCCGCCCGCGGTCGGCGGCGCGGCCTGCGCGGTGAAGACCTGGTTCGCCACGAACCCGATCATCGAGGCGGCGTCGTAGCTGACCGCGGCCCGGGTCTCCGACGGCCGCAGGTCGCGCGGCGCCTTCGCGCCGATGATCGAGCCGACGGCGCCGGGGTAGGCGTTGAAGAACACGTTGCGGCGGTCGCCGACCCACGCGTCCGTCCACGCCTCGTGCGCGGCGAGCGGCATGTAGAACAGCCGGAAGGTCGCCACCCGGCCGATCTGCGGGGCGTTGTCGCTGACGTACTTGGCGATCTCGTCGTCGGCCAGCACGATCTGCCCGCTGGGGCAGGTGTGCTGGAGGACGTTGGTGAAGGTGCGGAACTCGTCCGACCGGCCCGCGTAGTAGAACAGGTCCGGCGGCTTCTGGCACAGCTCGTGGACCGTCTTGTCGAGGTTGCCGGGGCTGTCGTAGTCGCGGACCACGACCTGCCCGCCCTTGACGTAGCCGGTGAAGGAGCTCTTGAAGGACGAGGCCAGGTCCTTGCTGTAGAGGTCGTGGGGGTCGGCGTTGTAGATGACGTCGACGGTGCGGGCCGGCTTGCCTCCGACCTGCCCGTGGCTCGCCCAGTAGGCGGCGTGCTCCGCCAGGCGCTTGTTGGGCGGCGCCAGGCGGAAGTAGTACGGGGAGAAGCCCGCGTTGTGGTCGAGCATCCCCGTCTCGTTGTAGCTGTTGGCGGTGCCGACCATCGGCAGCGCCGACTTCGACAGCACCTTGATCGCGTCCTGCGTCTCGGCGCGGCTCTGCTCGAACCCGACGACCGCCACGACGGACCGGTCCTTCAGCGCCAGCCCGCGGATCTGCTCGGCGACCTGCCGGGCGTGCTGGAACCGGGCGCCCGCGTTCGCCACCAGCACCCGCATCCGCAGGCTCTGGCTCGCGGCGTTGAACTCCTCCTGCGCCATCGCGAGGCCGACCAGCTCCCCCTCGGCTCCGGAGAGCAGGTCCAGCTGCCGGTTCTGGATGGCCGGGTCGGCGGTGATCGGCCCGAGGTAGACGACCGTCGCGTACGGCTTGCGGGACCGCGACACCGCGTCGTTCTGCTTCTTCAGCCGCCCCAGCACCGACGAGAGCCGGTTGTCGTTGTTCTCGCCGTCGCTGACCTCGCCGAACTTGAACGACCCGTCGGTGATCCCGATGCACTCGCCGGACGCCGTCCGCTTGATGCCGAACGGCGAGCAGTACCGGTCCACCTGGACGGAGATGACCGTGACCGACGCGGCGGCGACCGCCACCATGGCGATCCACGGCAGCGCGGGATGGGCGATCCGGGGACGGCGTCGCACCGGCCGGACGGGCGGGATGTCGCCGCCGGGGTCGCGGGTGATGTCGACGCGCAGCTCCCGCCGCGACCCGAGGACGCCGACGCGCCGCTGCTCGCGCCAGTACCGGTCCCACAGCGCGCGCGCCGCGAGCACGCTCTGCGGCTCCCCCGACCACAGGTCGACGCGCACCGCCTGCGCGAGCCGGTCCACCAGCCGGGGCCCGGACGCTGCGGTCGGGCCGTCCTCGGCGGGCGCGGCCGGGTCGACGCCCGCGGTGACGACCAGCGGGTCGAACCCCGGGGGCGCGGCGCCGTCGCCGCTGTCGGCGCGGACGCGCTCGATGTACTCGATCACCCGGACGCCGGGATGCCCCGCCGCCAGATGCTCGAAGATCAGCACCGGGTAGCGGACCCGCGCCCACGCCGCCCGCCGGTAGTCGCGCCGGTAGTTGCGCCGCAGGTCCTCCAGGAACGCCGCGACCAGCAGCAGGTCGAGCTGCTCGGCGTGGTCGTCCGGCTCGACGGGCCGCGGGTCGAACACGTTGAGCGCGAAGCCGAGGAAGCCGGTGGAGTCGCGCTGCAGGTACGGCTGCCCGACGAACCAGCCGAACCGCCGCACCCCGTACCAGCCGCGCGTCCGGGCGACGATCTGGACCGTGACGAACGCCAGCCCGACGACGGCGGCCAGCACCGCGGACGCCAGGTCCAGCGCGGCGGCCGTCCCGGCGCTGATCAGCGCGACCACGGCCACGCCGATCGGCGCGATCTGCTCCAGGAACGACAGGAAGTTCGTCGTCCGGCTGCGCGGCTCCTCCAGGTCGCGCAGCACGTCCCGGCCGCGCCGCCGGATGACCCGGTTCAGCTCGCGGCGCCGCGCGTTCTCGTTGTCGCCGACGGGCGGGTGGGTGAGCCGCCGGACGAGCTGGAAGTTCTCCCGCTCCGACGACGAGGCGTACCGGGGCGGCGACTGGTCGCCGGCGAGCCGGATCTCGCGCAGGTCCCGCAGCCACAGCGCCATCTCCAGCAGCGGGAACCGCAGCGCCGGCTCGCCGCGCGCCCGGCTGCTCGGCTGCGACAGCTCCCGCTTGGCCTCCCGCAGCACGCCGGCGACGTCGGTGGCGGGCGTGTCGGCGGCGATGTGCGAGACGGGCGCCCGCTCCTGCTCGCACCGGTTCTTGAACATCTCCGCGACGTGCCCGGCGGCCCCGGCGGGACCGAGCAGCAACAGCAGCGGCCGCAGCCGCTCCCGCCAGCGCCACGGCGGCCGTTCCCGCAGCCGTTCGAACAGGTCGAGCACTCCGCGCAGCCGATCCTCCGACAGGATCCGGTCGCCGTCGCCCGGCATGGAAAACCCCTCGCTCTCGCCCTCGTCCCCCCGGCGGCCCCTCGTCCCGGCCCGCGCCCCCTGCGCACGCCCTTTGGACATTGGACGCCAAGTACAGCGAAATGGATCGAAAATTTCCGAGAATCACCCGCCGATCGCGCTGATTCCGTCACCTGCGAAGGCCCGGGCGAGGTGCCCGCACCTGCACGGGTTTGTCATCATGGAGCCCGTGACCGACGACCCAGACGAGCCGCTCGAAGGCGACATCGGCCCGGCCGCGGCGGCCGTCCGCCCCGCGGAACCCGAGACCGACCCGGCCGAGGAGATGCGCCGCTACGCGGCGGAACGCGAGGAACGCCGCCGCCGCACCAACGCCCTCTCCGGACGCATCGCCGCCGCCCTGTGCGCCGCGCTGCTGGCGTACCTGACCTTCGACGCCGTCCGCGCCGCCATCGACGACCACGCCCACGGCCGCGCCTGGATCTATCCGCCGGGGGTCGTCGCCGCTGTCTGCGGAGTCATGCTGGTGGCCCTGCTTACCTGGGTCGTACGGCGGGTCAAGTAGCCTTCTGCGAGTGACCGAAAGCGCGAATCCAGCCATTGCCATTCCCGCCGACATCAAGCCCGCGGACGGCCGCTTCGGATGCGGGCCGTCCAAGGTCCGTCCCGAGCAGCTCGCCGCGCTCGCCGAGTCCGGCTCGACGTACCTGGGCACCTCGCACCGGCAGAAGCCGGTCAAGTCCCTCGTCGGCCGGGTCCGCGAGGGCCTGGCGCAGCTGTTCTCCCTCCCCGACGGCTACGAGGTCCTGCTCAGCAACGGCGGCACGACCGCGTTCTGGGACGCCGCCGCGTTCGGCCTCGTCCGGCAGCGCTCGCAGCACCTGACGTTCGGTGAGTTCTCCAGCAAGTTCGCCAAGGTCACCACGGGCGCGCCGTGGCTGGGGAACCCGACCGTCATCGACAGCCCGCCCGGCACGCACCCGGAGGCGTCCGCCGAGGAGGACGTCGACGTCTACGCCCTCACCCACAACGAGACCTCGACCGGCGTCGCGATGCCGATCAAGCGTCCCGCCGGGACCATCGCGCGCGACGGCCTCGTCCTGGTGGACGCCACCTCCGGCGCCGGCGGCCTGCCCGTGGACGTCACCGAGACCGACGTCTACTACTTCGCGCCGCAGAAGTGCTTCGCCGCCGACGGCGGCCTGTGGGTGGCGCTCGCCTCCCCCGCCGCGCTCGAGCGCATCGACGAGATCGCCTCGTCCGACCGGTACGTGCCGGAGTTCTTCAACCTGAAGACCGTCCGGGACAACTCGTCCAAGGACCAGACCTACAACACCCCCGCCGTCGCCACCCTGATCCTGCTCGCCGAGCAGATCGAGTGGATGAACGCGCAGGGCGGCCTGGCCTGGACGACGGCGCGCACCGCCGACTCCTCGCAGCGCCTGTACACCTGGGCCGAGAAGACCTCGTACACGACGCCGTTCGTGACCGACCCGGCGCAGCGCTCGCAGGTCGTCGGCACGATCGACTTCAACGACGACGTCGACGCGGCGGCCGTCGCCAAGGCGCTGCGCGCCAACGGGATCGTCGACACCGAGCCGTACCGCAAGCTCGGCCGCAACCAGCTGCGGATCGGCATGTTCCCGGCGATCGACCCGTCCGACGTCGAAGCCCTCACCACCTGCATCGAATACGTCGTAGAGCGGCTCTAGGCAGTCCTGACCCCGGGGTTCCGGCCCCGGGTCAGGCGACGGGGGCCAGGTTCGGGGGCGTCAGGCGGTGGCGGAGGGTCGCGCGGTCCTGGCGGCGGTCGGCGTCGGTGAAGCCCGTCCAGACCCGGTCGTCGTGGTCGGCGGGACGGGCCGTCGGGACGAAGGACGCCGCCGCGAGCACCTGCGGCCGGTCGCGGCGTCCGGGCGCCCGCTCCATGCCGACCCGCATGTAGGTGCCCTCGCGGAGCATGACGATCGTCACGAACCGGACCCGCGTGTACTGCTGCACGACGCGGAACCAACGCGGGTTCGACGCCCAGTAGACGTTCTGCTGGGAGTCGACGGCGACGGCCAGCGGGCTCAGCGCGGCGCGCGCCAGATGCACCTGGGTCGGCTGGTCGCGGTCCACCCAGGCGAGCGCCGCGCGGCCTACCAGCGCCTCCAGCACGCCGGTGACACCGGACGGGCCGGACCGCCCGGCGAGCAGCTGGAAGACCGTCTCGCTGTCGGTGGTGCCGGACGGGACGGGCAGCGCGAACCGCTCCCGCAGCCCGCGGGCGTCGACGTCGCCGTTGTGCGTCCCGACGAGGCCCGCCGACTTCGGCCCGGGGCCGGCGACCAGCATCGGGCTCGCGTTCGCCGCCTCCGCCGGGGACCCCTGCGTCGCCCAGCGGGTGTGGCCCATCGCGACGGGCGCCCGGTCCAGCTCGGCGAGCAGCTCGGTGCGCCAGACGCCGGAGAACCGGCCGCGGCCCTTCACCACCCGGCAGCCGTCGTGCCCGAGCCCCGGCCAGCCGCCGAGCAGCGCCAGCCCCGCCGAGTCCGTGCCGCGCTCCTCGGCGAGCGCCCCCAGCGTCACGAACGCGTCCGACGCCCGGCCGGGATCGTCGGCGAAGGGCGAGCGGACCACCCCGAACAAACCGCACATGCCAGATGAGATGCAGATCATCGCCGTCCGGTTCGCGGCGTCCGCGACGCCGCATAAGCTCAATGCGTGAACCGCGCGCCCCAATGGCTGCTCCCCACCGTGCTGACCGCGCTGATCCTGGCCGTGGTCGTCGGCGCGCTCCTGCGTTGACCGCCGGAGCGGCCCCGGGGGCGGGGCGCGTCGTATGATCGACCGGGCGGGGGAACGGGGTTGATCGGGAGATGTCAGTGCGTCCGCTGCCCGCGCGTGCCGGCGTCCGCGCGGCCGCCGCACTGGCTCTCGGCGCCGCCGCCACGGCCTGGTCCGCGCCCGCCGCGAGGGCCGCGTCGGCGCCCGACGACACCGTCGCCTTCAAGATCGCTGACCCACGGATCACCGAGTCCAGCGGGCTCGCGGCGAGCACCGCGCATCCGGGCGTCGTCTACACCCACAACGACTCCGGCGGCGTCCCGAAGATCTACGCGCTGGGCCCGGACGGGCGGGTCCTCGCCGTGCTGACGCTGGGCGGCGCGGGCGCGCGCGACTGGGAGGCGATGGCGCTCGGCAAGGACGATCGGGGCCGTCCCGCGATCTACGTGGGCGACATCGGCGACAACCTCGGCGGCGCCTGGCCGTACGTCACCGTCTACCGGATCCCCGAGCCCGCGCAGCTGCGCAGCCAGACGATCCGCGCCACCAGGTTCAGGATCAAGTACGCCGACGGGCCGCGCAACGCCGAGACGATGATGGTCAACCCGCGCACGAACCGGCTCTACATCGCCAGCAAGCTGTTCGGCGGCGCGGTCTACGAGGGGCCGAAGCGCCTGCGCGCGTCCGGGTACAACGTCATGCACAAGATCGGCAAGGCGCCCGCGATCGCGACGGACGGGGCGTTCGCACCGGACGGAAGCACCTGCGTCATCCGCACCTACTTCGGCGCCCGCATGTACGCCGTGAAGCCGGACGGACGGCCCGGCAGGTCGCTGGGCTCGGTGTCGCTGCCGTTCCAGCCGCAGGGCGAGTCGATCACCTACACGTCCGACGGCAGGTACTTCCTGGCCGGGTCCGAGGGCGACGACCAGCCCGTCTACAAGGTCCCGGTGCCGGGCGCGGCCGGGCCGTCGTCATCGCCGTCGATCACCGCCACCACGAAGGCCGAGAAGAAGGACGACGCCGACCGGGGCCACCGGGACGCGGGCGACACCCGCACGGGCCTGATCATCGCCCTCGCCATCGCCGCCCTGGTCGGATTCGGCCTGTTCCGGAGACGCGGATGACACACGAGACGGCTGTGACCGCTGTGGCCGGCCGGGACCTGACCGCCCCGCCACGGTCTGCTCCGCGAAACCCCGAACCTCTGCGAAGCCCGCACCGCGCTTGCGAGAATTCGACCGCGAAGCGAGCCGAAGCGTCCCCCCTGTTCGCCCAGCCGCCCGCCGAAGGAGGGCACCGAATGCCCCAGGGTGCCAACCCCTCCCCCACAGGAATCACCGCCGGTGGCTTGAACCTCGGCCACGGCGGACCTCACCGTCGCGATCGCGAGCGAAGCCGAGTTCGAGCCTGCGAGGACTCGATCGCGCAGCGAGCCCCCAGGGCGAGTCGAAGCGATGCAGCGATCGCAGGCAGTGCCCGCCGAAGGAAGGCCCCCCAGGGCCTGACGCCAAGGGCGATGCAATGAACACCGAACTGGTCGGGCTTTCGGGGACCGGTGGGCGGTGGCGGCCGGTCGCGGCGGGGCCGTTCGCGTTGCTGGCGGTCGCGCTGGCGCTGCTGCCGATCCGCCCGGTGTGGCTGTGGGCGCTGCTGATCGCGGTGGTCTCGGCGTTCCCGTGGGTGCTGGGCGCGGCTCCGGAGGCGCGCCGGCGCCGGCCCCGGCCGTACTGGCGGCTGTCGGCGGCCGGGCTGGAGCGAGTCGGCAAGGGCGGGCTGAGCACGGTCCGCTACGAGCGGGACCGGATCGACGGGCTCGCGATCACGACCGGCGACGGCATGCTGACGGTCTTCCACCGGTTCGGCCGGACGGCGGTCGGCGGGCTGACGGCGATGGGGCTGGAGCCGCTGGCGCTGTTCGTGACGGCGCGGCGGCTGGGCATCCCGATGCACATCCTGGACGGCGAGGCCGGCGACCTGCTCGATCCCGCGCTGGACGAGGCGCTGCGGCTGCCGGACCGGGACGGGGACGTGCCGGGCGGCCCGTTCCCGCCGGGTCCGCTGCCGCGCGACCACGCCGCGGAGAAACGGCTGCTGGACCAGGAGGCGGCGCTGCTCGCGGCCGTGCACGAGCCGCCGCGCGAGAGGGACGCCGACGGCGCGGCGGCCGAGCGCGGGGAATTCCGGCTCGACACCCCGGACCCGCTGCCGGGGCGGCGCCGCGTCGCGCTGCTCGGCACGCTCACGGCCGTGCTGGGCGCGGTCATGATCGTGCGGATCGCGGTGCAGGGCGCGGGCGGGTTCGAGGCGCGGCTGGCCGCGGGCTGCTGGGCGCTGGCCGCGATCGCCGGGGTGCTGGCGGCGCGGCGGCGGCTGCTGCGGGCCGCGCGGGTGCGCTGGACGATCACCGCGGACCGGCTGCTGGTGCGGGCCCGGCCGGGCCGCCGCCGGCTGCAGGACCTGCCGTCGGGGAAGGTCGCGGCGGTCGTGGTGGGGCCGGGGCTGCGGCTGGACCCGCTGAGCGGGGAGCCGCGCCGGGCCGAGCTGGCGGCGCTGGCGTTCGGGCACCGGCTGGAGCTGGTCGCCCGGCTGCCCGCGCACGGCCTGGACGGGTTCCAGCTCGCGCACGCGCTGGACGACCACGGCTACCACGTGATCACGCCGGGGGCGCGGGCGCCGCGCCGTCCCGAGTACGGCCTGGAGGGGCTGCCGGACATCTTCGCGCAGGTCCCGGGCGGGCGGCTGGTCGTCGCGGACGGCGGTCTCGGCTGGGCGGACGCGGCGGGCGACGTGGTGCTGAAGATGCCGGAGGACCGGATCGGCGGCATCGAGCTGCTGACGATCGCCGGGCACGCGTGGGTGCGGCTCTACGACAGCGACGGCGACGAGTTCTTCGCGGCGCCGCTGTCGGCGCTGCGGATCTCGCGGACGGACCTGCGGGAGTCGGCGCGGCGGGCGGGCCTGCCGGTGAACGACGCGGAGTACGACGCCTACATGAGCGCCGCCTTCCATTCGGCGATGTCGACGCTGACGGCGCCGGAGCCGGAGACCCGCGCGACGGCGTCGCTGCCCGCGCCGGGCGCCGCGCCCGACACCCGGTCCGGCTCCAGGCCCGGATCCGTACCGGAGAGCGAGCGGGAGGCGTCGCGGGCGTCCGGGGAGCCGGCCGACGAGCCGGAGTTCGATTTCACGGTGCCGGCGCCGCCGAGCCCGGTGACCGCGCCCGGGACGCTGCTGGACGCGACGCGGCGCTCGCGCGTCGGCACGTACGGGATGAGCGTCCTGCTGTGCGAGGCGGTCGCGCTGATCGGGGCGGTGTGGCTCGGCCCCGACCTCGGCGGGTTCGGCACCACGGCGAGCTGGTCGGTGCCGGCCGGTCTGCTGATCGGCCTCGCCGGCTACTGGCTCTACGACCGCAACCGGCCGCAGCTGCGCGTGTCGTCCGCCGGGCTGGCCGTCGTGACCCGGCGCGGCAAGGTCGAATGGGACCTCGCCCGCGACCGGGTCGGCGGCGTCGGCATCGACGAGGCGACGGAGCGGCTGCCCCGGCTGGTCGTCTGGGGGCCCTCAGGGCGCGTGCTGCGGCAGGTGACGTTCCCGCCCGACCTGGACGAGCTGCGCCGCGCCTGCGAGCGCTACGGCGTCCCCTGGGGCCCGCCGGACGCCGACCTGCCCGCGCCTCCGCCGCCCGAGCTCTGACGCAGCGACCAGGTCTTCAGCGGTTCGTAGGTGAGCTGGTCGTACTGCTTGCCCGGCAGGTGGCTGCACATCAGCTGGACGGAGTCCGCCGTCCAGGAGCCGGTGGCGAAGGCCGACAGGGCCTCCATGAGGGGCCGCACGTCGATCGGCTGCCGGGACCGGGCCAGCGTCATGTGCGGGCGGAACGATCGGTGCTTGTCGGGCGGGGTCCCGGCGCGGCGCCCCGCGGCGGCGACGGACGCCGCCAGCCGGGCCAGGTCGCGGCGGTCGCCGTACAGGCCCGTCCACAGGACGCGGGCGTGCGCCCCGCTGCCCGGGAACGCCCCGCTGCCCGCCAGCGACAGCGTCATCCGCTCGTGGCGCCGCGCGGCGCGCTCCAGCCGGGGCAGCAGCCGGTCGACGGTGCGGTCGTCGCATTCGCCCAGGAAGGCGAGGGTGACGTGGAGTAGCTCCCGCCGGATCCATTTGAGTCCGAGAATGTCGCCCTTGTGCGGAAGGACGGCCTCCTCGAGTTCATCCAGGATGTCCGGTGGCGGTACGAGCGCCACGAAAAGCCTCATGGAAACGTCCGGAGAGCCACCACAACAGCTTTCCAGCAGACGGCACCCGTTGTCACGCGGTTGCGCTGCGCCATCGGCCCCGGTTACCGGGGCGCCGGCGGCGCGCTTTACCCGGAGGCGTCGGCGCCGCGCGTCATCGGGGCGTCGGCGCCGCCGGGCGTCACCTTCCGGGGACGGGGACGCGGCACAGCCGGGCCAGCGCCGGCCGGATCGAGCCGCGCGGCGCCGCGAGCAGCGCCACGACGGCCGCGGTGGCCATCGAGACCAGGCCGCCGAGCACGATGCTGAGCCGGGGCCCGAAGTGCTCGGCCATCCAGCCGACCGTGGGGGCGCCGAGCGGGTTGGTCCCCATGAACACGAACATGTAGAGGCCCATCACCCGGCCGCGCATCTCGGGCTGGACGCCGAGCTGCATCGTCGCGTTCGCCGACGTCGTGAAGGTCATCAGCGCGATCCCGGCCGGGACGAGCAGGACCAGGAACGACCAGTACGTCGGGGCGAGCCCGGCGGCGGTCTCCATCACGCCGAACGTCATCGCCGCGATGAGCAGCAGCCGCAGCCTCGGCTTGGCCACGCGCCGGGCGGCGAACAGCGCGCCGGTCAGCGCGCCGAGCGCCAGCATGCTGGACGCCAGGCCGAACGAGGACGCCCCGGTGTGGAAGACCTCCTTGGCGACCAGCGCGGTCGTCATCTGGAAGTTCATGCCGAACGTCGCGACGAACCCGACCATCACCAGGACGAGGACCAGGTCGCGGCGGCCCCGGACGTAGCGGAGGCCCTCGCGCAGCTGCCCCTTGGCGCGCTTGACGGTGGCCGCCGCGTACAGCTCGCTCTCCCGCATCGCGTACAGGCCGAGCAGGACGGCGCCGAACGACGCCGCGTTGACCAGGAACACCGGGCCGGTGCCGATGACGGCGATCAGCACGCCGGCGACGGCGGGGCCGAGCAGCCGGGCGCCGTTGAAGGTGGCGCTGTTGAGCGCGATGGCGTTGGGCAGGTCGCTCTTGCCGACCATCTCGATCACGAACGACTGGCGGGTCGGGTTGTCGACGACGGTGGCGAGGCCGAGCCCGAACGCCAGCAGGTACACGTGCCAGACCTGCGCGTGGCCGGTGACGGTGAGGACGCCGAGGATCAGCGCGAGCGCGCCCATGGACACCTGCGTCATCATCAGGACGCGGCGCTTGGGGTAGCGGTCGGCGATCACTCCGCCCCACAGGCCGAACAGCAGCAGCGGCAGGAACTGCAGGCCGGTGGTGATGCCGAGCGCGGTGCCGTTGTTGTGGGCGAGGTCGAGGACGAGCCAGTCCTGCGCGACGCGCTGCATCCAGGTGCCGGTGTTGGAGACGACCTGGCCGCTCGCGTACAGGCGGTAGTTGCGGGTCCGCAGCGAGCGGAACATGCCGCCGTGGCTCTGCTCTTCGGCTTCGTCGGCTTCGTCGGCTTCGTCGGCAGGCGCGGCCTCTTCGGAAGGCTCGGCGTCCTGCGGCGGTTCCGCGACGGAGTCGGCCTCGGCGGCGACGACGGCCTCGGGCGCCTCGGCGGCCTGCCCGGCGGGCGTCTCCGGAGACGGCTCGACGCCGGGCTCTTGGACCGCTCCAGAGGGGCTCCCGGCGCGCTGCCCCCGGGCGACGTCCTCGACGTGCGGCGGCGGCGCTGCGGCGTCCGAGCGCCCTGCCGGATGGAAGGGGGAATGGGGGGAATGAGGGGAGGTCCGGGGGACGGGACGGCGGCGGCGCGCGCGGGGCGCCACGGGCAGCGCGGCGCCGGGACGCGCGGGCCGCCCCGGGCGTGCCCCGCGCGCCGGGGCACCGTCCGGTTCGTCAGGACCATCGTTAGCAGAAGTCATTATCAAGGCTAACGATAATCGCGCGAGTGCTATTCCGGCAAACGCAGCCCCGCGCGGCACCGCGGACCGCGCCGGAACGCGGCGCCCGAAACCCGCCGCCGCGCGGGCGTCAGGAGCGGCTGAGCTTGTCGATGATGGGCGCGGCGCGGCGCAGGATCTCGCGCTCGGCGTCGGTCAGCTCGCCGAGCCGCGTGGACAGCCAGGCCTCCTTGCGGCGCCGCTCGGCGCGCAGCAGCGAGGTCCCCTCCTCGGTGGCGTTCAGCACCACCTGGCGCCCGTCGGTCGGGTGCGGGTTGCGCACCACGAGCCCGCGCTCCTCCAGGTAGGCGATGACGCGCGTCATCGAGGGCGGCTGCACCTTCTCGTGGTCGGCCAGCTCGCGGGGCGTCATGGCGCCGTGCCGCTCGATGGCCGCGAGCGCGGCGAACTGGGTGAGCGACAGCGGGTTCGGCCCGCCGCCCGGCGCCGGCGGGCGCAGGTGCCGCAGCCGGCGCGACAGCCGCGCGATCGAGATGCGCAGCTCCTCGGCCAGCCCCGGGGGCGAGGCGGTCCGGCCGCCGGTCGGTGGCGTAGTCATCGTCATTGGTCTCCCGTGCTGATGCCCCATGCTGCCACGCCCGCTCCTTGACACGATCGGCTAATGAGATTAGCTTTTTGGCTATTAAGTCGACGAGAAGGGGGACCGGGATGCCGCGCGCGGGCCTGTCGCCGGACGCGGTGGTGGACGCCGCCATCGCCGTCGTGGACGCCGGCGGACCCGGTGCCCTCACCCTCGCGGCGGTCGCCGGACGGGCCGGGGTCGCGACCCCCTCCCTCTACAAGCATGTCCGCAACCTGGCCGAGTTGCGACAACTGGTGACCGAGAGAATCCTGGAAGAGCTGGCCGACCGGCTCGGGAACGCCGCCATGGGCCGCTCCCGCGACGACGCCGTGGCGGCCCTGATGCGCGCCTACCGCGGCTACGTCGTGGAGCACCCTAGCCGCTACGCGTCGATGGAGCAGTCCGCCGAGCGGCGACCTGCCGGGGACGCCGCCGGGGAGCGCCTCCTCGGGGTCATCTACGCGGTGCTGCGCGGCTACGGCCTCGACGGCCCGGAGCTCGTCCACGCGGCCCGCTGCCTGCGCTCGGCGGTGCACGGCTTCGCCATCCTGGAGGCCTCCGGCGGGTTCGGCCTGCCGGCGGACCTGGAGGCCAGCTACGAGCGGCTCATCACCGTCCTCACCTCCGGCTTCTCCCAGCCCAGGGTGTGACGAGGCTCTCCCGCGCCCGCCGCGTAACCTGATCGCATGACCCCTCCGCGCCGCCCGGACCCGCCGCCCATGCGGACCAACGACGTCCGCGTGGCCCTCATGGGCACCGCGGCGTGGGCGGTCGCGCTCGTCGTGCTGCTGATCGCCGGGACGCCGTCCGGGGACCGCTGGTGGCTGTGGGTGTGCGTGACGGGTGTCGTGACCGGCCTGTTCGGCGTCTGGTACATCCCGCGGCTCCAGGCGGGCCGCGAGCGGCAGGAGGCGGCCCGCGCCGCCCGCCGCGACGCCGCCGTCGAGGACGCCGCGCAACCCTCCGAGGCGCAGCCCTCCGCGGCGGAGCCCCCGGGCGTCACGCGGGAGGACGCCGTCGAGACGTCCGACGCCGACGTCTAGGACGCGCCGGCGTCTAGGGCTCCAGGTCGTCTTCGGCCAGCAGCACGGGCAGGGCTTCGGGATCGCGCAGGACGGCCTCGGCGAGCAGCCGGGCCGCCCAGTCCCCGCAGGCCCAGGCGAGCGCGCGCGCGAGGCCGCCGGTACCGCCGGCGTGGATCTCGCCGTCTCCCGTCCACCACAGGACTTCTTGGCCGTCCACTACGAGCCGCTCATGCGCGAGGTACGTGGCCGGCGCGTCGGGCAGCACGGCCCGGACGGCGTCCGGCACGGGCCGCTTCTCCCCCGCCGTCTCCACCACACCCGGCACCTCGTCACCGGCCAGGGGCAGATCGAGCAGTTCGGCGAGCCGGGCGTCGCGG
The DNA here is from genome assembly GCF_041951385.1 of Actinomadura sp. NTSP31. Lineage (NCBI taxonomy): Bacteria > Bacillati > Actinomycetota > Actinomycetes > Streptosporangiales > Thermomonosporaceae > Actinomadura > Actinomadura sp. NTSP31. Next base: position 493,809 of record NZ_JBGNUT010000003.1, read on the forward strand.
CCCTGCGCGGCGATGACGAGGGGCTGCCCGGCCAGCAGCGGCAGGAGGTCGGGGCTGTCCAGGACGAGGGCGTCCGCAGCGTCGACGACCTCCACCGCGCCGTCCACCACGGCGCGGACGTGCTCGGGCGGCTCCACGGTCACCTCGGCGTCGGCGAGGGCCGTCCACAGGCCGCCGAGCTGGACGCGGCTGACGGCGCGCCACGGATCGCCCATCCGGTCGAGGAGTTCTTGCGCGCCGCCGGGTTCGTCAAGGAGATCGACCAGCGACGTGCGGACGCCCAGCGCCAGCAACAACTGCTCATCGAATCCCGTAGGCGCGACGTCGTAGAGCCCGGCGAGCGCGTCGTCGCCCTGTAGCCGGAACTCGCCCGGCCTACGGCCGTCCAGGACGGGACGCTGGCTCAGCCACCACGCCGTGTAGGAGGGCACAGTGGCGCGGCGTCCCGTGTGGAGCGTGATGTGCGCGGGCTCCACGATGGCGGCGCGCCAAGGGGGCGCGGCCAGCAGCCGTAGAGCGGCGGGCCAGTCGTCCACCAGTTCCAAGTCGCGGACGGCCTGGAACTCCGGGACGAGCGGCGGAAGCTCCTGCGGGCCGATCCGTTCGAGCACGTCGTCGGCCCAGCGGTCCTCGTCGTCGAGGTGCAGCGTCTCGGCCTCGTCCACCAGGCCGGACAGGTTCACGTCCTCGGCGCGCGCGAGGGCGAAGCCGTCCAGGACGCCCACCGCTGTGAGCGGCTCGGCGCCCCACCGCTCCAGCGCCTCGGAGGCGACGACGCCGAACGGCGCGTCCTCGGCCATCACGGTCCGCAGCGGGCTGTCCGGCAGGAGCAGTTCGCCGGCGGGGTAGAGATCGCCGTCGTCGCCGGGGAGCGCCAGCTCCGCCAGCCACGGCTCGTCCCCCGGATCGAGCCGTGCCGCCGCGACCAGGCCCAGCACGGCCTCGGCGACCGCGTCGGGGTCGTCGGCGTCGAAGGAGTCCTGCACCGCGGCCCGCACCGCCGGGTCGGCGAGCACCGCCCGCGGGCCCGCCTCGACCGCGCCGAGCCTGAGCAGCAGCGGATGGACGGCGTCCGGATGGACGAACCGCAGGCCGAGCGCGTCCAGGCCCGCCGGATCGACGCCGTCCGCGACCAGGAGGCCGCGCGGCCCGCGGACCGTCCGGGCCGTCTCGCCCGCCAGCGGCACCGGGAGCGCCCCCAGAGCGTCCCTGGCGGCCTCGGCGAGCGCCTCGTAGACCCGGTGCCACCAGCGCGGTCCCCGGTCCACAGCGGCCAGCTCGTCCACGACGTCGGCGAGCTCGACGCGGCGGACGCCCAGCGCGCCGAGCGCGGGGCTGCGCGCGGGCCAGCCGGGCGGCAGCAGCCCGCCGACCACGGGGTCCTCGCCGGCCCGGCCCGCGAGGAGGTCCAGGAACGCCGCCGGGGCGTCCAGCACCACCGCGTCCCGGCCGCGCATCCGGTGGGCCTCGGGGTCGTCCGGGTCGCCCGGCACGTCGTCCGGCACGGGGAGCAGCGCGGCTTCGGGGAGGAGCTCGCGGACGGCCCGCCGCAGCCGCGCGTCCAGTTCGCCGGCGCCCAGCGGGCCGGGCACCAGGTCGAGCAACCGGGGGTCGGCGGGGCGCGCCTTCAGCAGGGCCACGTAGGCATCGGCGGCCCGGTCCACCAGGAAGTCGGTCAGCGGGCCGGGCGCGACGTGCCGCCTGTCGGGTGCGAGCGGAAACGACGCGATGAGCAGCGCGGGCAGGTCGAGGCGCTCGTCGCTGGGGGTCGGGGCGTGCACGACGGCGGGCGTCCCTTCCGGAAGCCCGCCTTCCGGGAGCGCCCACCGGACCTGCCAGACGGCCCGCGCGCGCTCCTCCACGGGCCGGTCCTCCAGCAGTTCCGCCGGCGTCGCCCCATGCGCCTCGACGGTCTGCCACGCCTGCCCGTCGACGACGACCGTCCCGGGGTGGCGCCGCTCGGCGGACACCACCCGCACGTCCCCGTCGATGCCGATCTCTACGAATTCCAGTGCGGGCAGCGCCAGCATCAACGCCGCACCCACCTGCTCCAGCTGGCGCCGCACGGAATCGACCGCGCCCGCACGCAACGGCAGCCGCACGACGGTGTCGAACCCGTCCGGCACCTGCGGCGGCTCGTCCGCCGCGAACGGCAGCCGCAGCAACGGGACGCGCCCCTCCCGCCGCGCCAGCTCGCCGGCCACGGCCGGAAGGCCCCGCACCAGCTCCCGGGCCCGCTCCTCCGACCACTCGACCCCGCCCGTAGCCGAGGCGATGGACGGGTTCGAGGTGACGGCGACGACGGCCGCGAAACCCACGCCGAAGCGCCCCACCGCGCCCGCGTCATCACGTTTCGCAGACGCCCGGAGCGTGGACAGGGCCTCGACCCCGGCGGCGTCAAGCGGCGCACCCGTGTTGGAGGCCGTCACCTCCGCCGCGCCCGTGTCCAGCAGCAGACGCAGCCGTCCGGGGACGCCGGCGCGGAGCGCGGCGTCCGCGGCGTTCTGCGCCAGCTCGATGACCACCCGGTCGCGGTAGCCACCGAGGGCGTGGTCCTCCTCGGTGTTGGCGTCCTCGCGGAAGCGCGCCGGGGACTCGCCCCAGGCGCGCAGGACGCGGTCGCGCAGGACGCCCGTGCCGAACGGATCAGCACCCACCGCCGTCACCACCCTCGCCGCGCGCGGGCCGGGGCGCCCGGAGGAATCCCCTCGGCGCCCCGGACCGGCCCGCTCGTCGTCAGCTGTGCCCGAGCGCCTCGTCGTCCAGGGGCTCGGCCTCCTCGCCCGCGGACGGGACGACGTCGTAGCCCAGCTCGTCGATCACCGGCGGGTTGTGCTCGGACGCCGCCGGGAGGTTGACGGCCTCGGAGTGCGCGCCGCAGCCGTGGTCGGCCGACACCACGCGCCCGTCGTCGGGGGCGTACTCGTTGGCGCACACCCCGAACACCTGCCGCAGCTCACCGGCCAGCGCGACGTAGAACCCGCAGGTGGAGCACTGGGCGGGCGCGGACGCGGCGATCGGCGCGCGGGGGCCCGCGACGCCGTCGTACCAGCGGGCGGCGGTCTCGTCGCGGCCCTCGCGGGACAGCACCCGGACCCGGCCGAGGCCGAGCTCCCACTGCACCTCGCGCTCGGCCGCGTCGTCGACCTGCGCGTAGCCGGGCGCGAGCCGGACGTCGTCGGCCGTGGTCGGCAGCAGGTCGCCGGGGCCGAGGTCGCCGGGGCGCAGCCGCTCCAGCCACGGCACCCACTGCGGGGCGAGGAGCGCGTCGTCGCCGGGCAGCAGCACGCACTCGCTGACCGTGACGATCTTGGCGCGGGCGGCGCGGGTGACCGTGACCGCCCAGCGCCACCCGGTGTAGGCCGGGTCCAGCGCGGCGAAGTAGTGGGTGACCACCCGGTCGCCCTCGGCGTGCATGCCGAGGTGCTCGCCGACGGGCGACGGATGGGCGGTCTCCTCGGCGGCGGTCCGCGCGAGGTCCGCGGCCTCGGCGCAGGCGGGGTCGACGGCGGGCGTGCGGGTCCGGCGGGCTGGCCCGGAGACGGTGCGCGCGGCGGCGGGACGCGCGGGGCTGGACTGACGCGTTGGGCTCACAGGTCGATTCTCGCGCATCACGGGGGATGACCCGACACACGGGGCTCCTGCCCGGCGCGAGGTGATCCGGCCCTCCAGAAGGGAACGTACTCTCAAGCAGGTGGCCGGATCCGCGACGAGGCGGGCCGCGAGGGCGGCCGGGCCACCGCCACGACCCAGCGAGGAGAGATCAGGGCGCGATGGGACTGGGACGCTCCGTGCGCGCCGGTGTGGGCGGCGCGGGCCGGACGCTGCGCGGCGTCCGCTCGACGGTGTGCGGGGCCGGGCGGCTCACCCGCCGGGTCACCCACGCGCACGGCGCCGGGCGCAGCGGCCTCGGCGTCCTGATCGAGGCGTCCGCGCTGAACTCGGCCGGGGACGCGCTGGTCACGGTCGCGCTGGCCGGGTCGCTGTTCTTCGGCCTGGACGTCAACCAGGCGCGCGGCCAGGTCGCCCTGTACCTGCTGGTGACGATGGCGCCGTTCGCGCTCGTCGCGCCGCTGATCGGCCCGGCGCTGGACCGGATGCGGCACGTCCGCCGGTACGCGCTGGCCAGCACGTTCGCGATCCGCGGGCTGCTGTGCTGGGGGATGGCGGGCGCCGTCGCGCACAACGACCCGATCACCTTCCTGCCCGCCGCGTTCGGCGTGCTGGTGGTCTCCAAGGCGTACGGGGTGCTGCGGGCCGCGGTGACGCCGCAGCTGCTGCCCGAGGAGATCACGCTGGTGACGGCGAACGCGCGGGCGTCGTTCGCCGGGCTGGTCGGCTCGTCGATCGCCGCCCCGGCGGGCGCGGGGCTGGCCGTGCTGATCGGGACCGGCTGGGTGCTGCGCATCGGCACCGCGATGTTCCTGCTCGGGATCATCTTCGCGATGCGGCTGCCCAGGCGGGTGGACGTCCCCGACACCGGCAAGGCCCCCGCCCCTTCACCGGCGGCGGACACCGGAGCGGACCCGCCGCCCGAACCGGCCGAGCCGGCCGCGAGGCACTGGCGGACCCTCCCCCGCGTCGGCCCGATCGTCGCGGAGGCGATGCAGGCGAACGCGGTGCTGCGCGCGCTGTCCGGCTTCCTGGTGCTCTACCTGGCGTTCCTGCTGCGCGAGGAGCGGTTCGACCCGGTGTCGCACAACGTCGCGCTCGGCCTGCTGGCGGCATTCGCGGGCGCCGGCGGCCTCATCGGCACCGCCCTCGGCGCCTGGATGAAGGCGCGGGCGCCCCGGCTCATCGTGTCGGCGACGCTCGCCGCCGTCACCGCCGTCACGGCGGTCTCCGCGCTGTTCTTCGGCCTGTGGGCGGCGCTCGCCGTCTCGCTCGCCGCCGGGCTCGGCCAGGTCCTCGGCAAGCTGTCGATGGACGCGGTCGTCCAGCGGGAGATCGGCGAGGAGGTCCGCTCGTCCACGTTCGCGGTGACCGAGACGCTGCACCAGCTGTCCTGGGTGGTCGGCGGGCTGCTCGGCCTCGGCATGTCGATCGTCGCGGACGGCCGGGTCGCGCTGGCGATCGTCGCGGGGGCGCTCACGCTGTCGCTGGCGCTGCTGCTGACCCGCCAGGCCGGCGCCCAGCGCCGCGTCCGCTCCCAGGCGGGCGCCCCGATCAAGGACGCCCACCCCGAGATGCGCGCCTAACCGCCCGCCCCCGCCGGGTGGCCGTACCGCGGCCGGAGGCCGGCGGCTACGCGCTGATGTCGTCGGCGACCGCGCGCAGCACCGTCGCGATCTTCTTCGCCTCGGCCGGGGCAGGATGCTTGCCGCGCCGGTAGGTGTTGGAGATCCCGTCCAGCAGCTTGATCAGGTCCTCGGTGATGACGACCATCTCGTCCGGCTTCTTGCGCCGCTGCTTGGCGATGGTCCGCTCGACCGACGGCAGGCTCTCCAGCACGCGCACCTGCAGCGCCTGCTGGCCGCGCCGGCCCTCGACCACGCCGAACTCGATGCGCTGGCCTGGCTTCAGCGTCGTCACACCGCCCGGCAGCGCCGAGGAGTGCACGAAGACCTCACCGCCGTCGTCGCGGGTGAGGAAGCCGAACCCCTTGTCGGAGTCGTACCACTTGACCTTGCCAGTCGGCACGGGAGACCTCGTTCGGTAATCGTCCTGAATCGACCCCAAGATTAGTGCCTCACCGGGGACCGGTGAACAGGCCGGGACCCCCGCGAAGCCCTTTGGGGCAACGGGATGAAGCTATCCCGGACCCCCGCCCCGCGGCACCCCGATATCAGGCCGCCCGGAACCCCGACAGCCACTCCGGGAAGGCGTGCAGATCGGGCAGCACGACGTCCGCGCCGTAGGCGGCGAGGGCGGCCGAGTCGAACGCGCCGGTCGCGACCCCGACGGCCACCGCGGACGCGGCGCGGGCGGCGTCCACGTCGGCGGTGTGGTCGCCGATGTAGGCGCGGGCGCCGTGCTCGACCAGCGCGGCCCCCTTGTCGGCGCCGAACAGCCCGCCGATGACCGCGTCCACGTCCAGGCCCAGGTAGCGGACGGTGCGCTCGGTGTCCCGCTGGTTCTTCCCCGACACCACGACGACCCGGGCGCCGGCCGCCCGGACGGCCGCCAGCGCCGCGGCGGCGCCGGGCATCGCCACGGTCGCCGGGAGCGCTATGTCGGGGTAGAACGCCCGGTACAGGTCCGCCATGGCGGGGATCCGCTCGGGCGGGAACCAGTACGCCAGCTCGTCCTCCAGCGGCGGGCCGAGCCGCCCGACGACCGCGTCGACGTCGATGGGGACGCCGGTCTCCGCCGCGATCGCCGCGTACACCGCGCCGATCGCGGCGCGCGTGTCGGCCAGCGTGAGGTCGAGGTCGAAGCCGACGGCGAATCCGGCCCCATCCGGACGGGGAATCTTCGGCGAATCAAGGTCCAGCACGCCCAACAGGGTAAAGGTCCGGTATGGAGCGATTGCCAACGCCGGGTGCGGCACGGGACGATCCCGTCCGGCCGGGTCCCCCGGGACCGGCCCCGGACGCAAGTACCCGCGCTCTCCCGGTAGTGGCGATGCGACGGGATCCGAGTAGGAGAGCGCGGGAACTCTTGGCGCGGGAGCCTTCGATGCCCCGGCCCGGTCTGGTTCGCCGGGTCCCGGGCGGCCGCCCGTGTCGTGGTTATGCCCGCACCCCCTGCCGAAAACCGTTTGACCAGGGAAAACGTAGGGCTCGAACGAGCCACCCGAACCCCAAGGACGATCAGCCGCAGGCCGGCCCGGCGAAGGAGGGCGCTCACCATGGCGGACAACAGGGCGGATAAGAGAGCGGACGACCGCGACCGCACGGTGAACCCGGAGACCGGGCGGACGGAGCCCGCCGGGACGGGCACGACCGCGCGGCACGCCATGACCGGGACCCGCCTCGATCCCGGCGAGCACCGCGCCCGGCGGCCGTTCGGCGCGTCCGCCGCGGCCGCCCGCAAGCGCGGCGTCGGCCTCGTCGCCACCGTGATCTCGGTCGTCACGACGATCGCGGTGCTGATCCTGGCGGTGCACATCCTGTTCGTGGTGTTCGAGGCGAACACCGGCAACGACATCGTGCACTGGTTCGGCGCCCGCGCGGACGAGCTGGCCTGGCAGTTCAAGGACGTCTTCCAGCCCGACAACGCCAAGGTCGACGTGGCCGTCAACTACGGTCTCGCCGCGCTCGTCTACCTCGTCATCGGACGGATCATCGTGAGCGCCGTCCGCCGCGCGGCCTGACCGGCGCGCTCGACCGGCGAACGCTCGACCAAAGCCGCCCGGCGGGAGGGCTAGCGGCCCGGGAAGCGGACGACCTCGAACGGCCACGCCGTGGTGACCCATTCGCGGACGAAGTCCTCGAGGTCCTTCTCCAGGGCCCGGTCCTCCTCGTCGGAGCGCACCCAGAACACCACGACCGCGTCCGCGCCGGGCTCGCCGGACGGCGCGACGTGGATGCGGCCGAGCTGGCGCTCGCCGTCCGGCGTGTTCACCACGTAGCTGAAGGAGCGGCGCAGCTGGCCCTCCTTCTGCAGCCACGCCACGTCGATCAACGCCTGCTCGAAGGTGAACTCGCGGTCCGGCCAGCCCCACTCGGGCCCGAACCGGCCGGCCAGCCGGTCCAGGCTGCCGATCACCGCGCCGTAGTCCTTCACCACGTCGTGCACGGTGATCGGGCGGATCTGGAAGCGGGGTCCGGCGACCAGCGTGGGCACCACGAAGTCCTCGGGGAGGAAGGCCCCGTCGGCCGCCTTCCGCGGAGACATGAACATCGTCGACCCTTCCGGGGACGCCCCTTCCGGCACAGGGGCGCGGGGCAACGAACTCTAGCCGCACCCCGGCACGGGACGGGCCGCGCGACGAATTCGGGCGCGCCGGGCCGGGGCAGGGGTCCGCAGGTCCCGGATGCCTTACTGTTCTTGCGGAGGAATTCATCACTATGACGACATCTACGCGCGAGCGGATCGTGGCCGAGTCGCTCCGCCTGTTCGCCGACCGCGGCTACGCGGCGACCTCGGTGGCCGAGATCGAGGCGGCGGCCGGGCTGTCCCCGGGCGCCGGGGGCCTGTACCGGCACTTCCGGTCCAAGGAGGAGGTGCTCGCCTCCGCCATCCGCGAGCACATCGAGCGGACCCGCCGGCAGATCACCACGGTCCTGGACCAGGCGGAGGTGTTCGCCGACCGCCCGCTGGAGGTGCGGCTGCGGATGACCTGCCAGGCGGGCCTGGCGAAGATGCGCGAGGAGCAGGACCTGATCCGGGTGCTGTTCCGCGACCTCGACCAGTTCCCGAACCTGGTCGCCGAGATGCGCGAGGGCATCGTCAACCCGCTGTACGACGGGATCGCGACCTGGCTGTCGCAGCAGCCGGAGTACGCGGGCGCCGACGAGGACTGGCCCGCCGTCGCCTCCATCCTGGGCGGCGCGGTGGTCAACTACTGGCTGGCCAACGAGTCGATGTACGAGCCGCCGACCCGGATCGACGAGAAGCGGTTCGTGGAGAGCTGGGCCCGGCTCGGGCTGGGGCTGGTCGACCTGGAGCGCACCCCGGCGACCTGACCGGCCGGCGCCGGCCGGTCCCCTCGTCGCGCCGGACGGCCCGTCCGGCGCGCGTTCCTCCCCGTGCCGCGGCACCGCACCGGCCGCACCGCGCCGCCTCTTACCCTGGGAGGGTCCTGCTCGCAGCGTCCGACGTGCGCGAACGCGCCGCCGCCCGGGCGCGGCGAGCCGGGGCGCACGCGACGCTAAGGTGGCGAACGGCATGGATTCGTATGCGGACTGGCTGCGCGCGCGAGCCGACGGGGAGCTGCGCGCGCTGCTGTCCGCGCGTCCCGAGCTGCTCGCGCCCGTCCCCGCCGACCTGACCGCGCTCGCCGCCCGCGCCGCCACGCCCGCCGCCGTGTCCCGCGCGCTCGACCGGCTCGACCGGTTCACGCTCGCCGCGCTGGAGGCGGTGCTCGTCCTGCCGCCGCCGGTGCGGCCGGAGACGCTGGCCGGCGCGCTCGACGTCACCCCCGGCCGGGCCGCCGACGCCGTCGACCGGCTGATGCGGTTCGGGCTGGTGTGGGTCGGCGGCAAGGGCGCCGCGGACGGCGCCGGTGACGGCGCGCTGACCGCGGCCCCGGGCGTCCGGCAGGGCCTCCCGCACCCGGCCGGGCTCGGCCCGCCGGTCCAGGAGGTGTTCGCCGGGTATCCCACCGAGCGGCTCGCCGCGCTGGTCACCGACCTGCAGGGCGAGGAGCCGCGCGGGTTCGCCGACGCGGCGCGGCTGCTGCGCCGGCTCGCCGAGCTGCTGGCCGACCCGGCGCCGCTGGTGGACGCCGCCGGTCCCGAGGCGCGCGCCGCGCTGGACGCGCTGGCCTGGGGCCCGCCGGTCGGGCGGGTCGCCGACGCGCGCCGCGCCGTCCGGATCGACACCGCCGCCACCCCGATCGAGCGCCTCCTCGCGCGCGGCCTCCTCGCCGCCGAGGACGACCGGACGGTCACCCTGCCCCGCGAGGTCGCGCTGCACCTGCGCGGCGGGCGGCTGTTCCAGGACCTGCCCGCCGAGCCGCCGCCGCTCGGCCCGGAGCCGTCCGGCGCGTCCCGCGGCGAGGACATGGTGGTCCGCGCCGCCGCCGGCGAGGCGTTCAACGCGGTCCGGCTCACCGAGGAGCTGCTGGAGCGCTGGGGCCTGGAGCCGCCGCCGGTGCTGCGCAGCGGCGGGCTGGCCGTCCGCGACCTGCGCAACGCCGCGACGCTGCTGGACGTCCCGGAGTGGAAGGCGGCGCTGCTGGTCGAGGTCGCGTACGCGGCGGGGCTGCTGACCCGCAGCGGCGACCTGGACGGCGAGTGGCTGCCGACCCCCGCCTACGACCTGTGGCTGATGCGCGACACCGCGGGCCGCTGGACGGAGCTGGCGCGCGGCTGGCTGAAGTCGGACCGGGCCGCCGGCCTCGCCGGGGAGCGCGACGACCGGGACCGGCTGATCAACGCGCTGAGCGAGGCGATGGTGCGCAGCAGCGCGCCCGCCACCCGCCGCGCCGCGCTGGAGATCCTCGCCGGCGCGGAGCGCGGCGCCGCCGTGGACGCCGACGCGCTGCGGGCCCGGCTGGCGTGGCTGCGGCCGCGGCGCGGCGGCCCGGCCCGCGACCGGCTGGTCGGCTGGACGCTGCGGGAGGCCGCCGTCCTCGGCCTCACCGGGTTCGGCGAGCTGGCGCCGTTCGCCCGCGACCTGCTCGCCGGCGACGACCCCGAGCCCGGCCTGGAGAAGCACCTGCCGGAGCCGGTCGACCGGATCCTCATCCAGGCGGACCTGACCGCGGTCGCGCCGGGCCCGCTGGTCACCGAGCTGAGCCGGGAGCTGGCGCTCGCCGCCGACGTCGAGTCGACCGGCGGGGCGACCGTGTACCGGTTCACGCCCGAGTCCGTCCGCCGCGCCCTGGACGCCGGACGCACCGCGGGCGACCTCACCGACCTGCTGACCCGGCACTCCGCGACGCCGCTGCCGCAGCCGCTCACCTACCTCATCGACGACGTCGCGCGCCGGCACGGGCACCTGCGGGTCGGGTCCCTCGCCTCCTACGTGCGGACCGACTCCCCGGGCACGCTCGACGAGATCCTCGCCGACCGGCGCTCGGACGCGCTGCGGCTCCACCGGCTCGCCCCGACGGTGCTGGCGTCCAGCATGCACCGCGCCGAGCTCCTCGACGGGCTGCGCGCGATGGGCCTCGCACCCGTCGCCGAGTCGCCCGGCGGCGGGGTCATCGTGACCCGGCCGGACGCGCAGCGCGCCGAGCCGCCGCCGACCGCCGAGATCGTCCGGCTGCGGCCCGACGAGACCGCCGACACCTCGATGATCACCGCGGCCGTGCGCGCGCTGCGGGCCGGCGACGAGGCGTCCCGGCACGGCGCCGAGCAGGCCCGGCTGCGCGCGGACGCCCCGTCCGGCGATCCGCCCCGGTCCCCGGCGATGGCGACGATCGAGCGGCTGCGCGGCGCGGTCGACCGCGGCGGCCGGGTCTGGATCGGCTACCTCGACCAGCAGGGCCAGGCGTCCAGCCGGATCGTCGAGCCGGTCCGGGTGGAGGGCGGCTTCCTCACCGGCTACGACGCGACCCGCGCGGCCGTGCACCGCTTCGCCCTGCACCGCATCACCGGCGTCGCCGAGCTGGACGAGGAGTCCGGCGAATCCTGACGGCCGAGCGGACACGGAGGGCGGCCGCCGGGCCGACAGGACCCGGTGAGGCAATATCGGGACCGGTTCCGGTGTTGAAACTGCGGTCCCGTCCGGAACGCGCGACGCACCGGCACGCCTCGGGTAGCGTGCACGGCGTCCGGACGAGCCATCGCGATCATCGACGGGGGCTTCTGCATTGACCGACGGTCCGCTCATCGTCCAATCCGACAAGACCCTGCTGCTGGAGGTCGACCATGATCTGGCCGGCGCCTGCCGCAAGGACATCGCCCCGTTCGCCGAGCTCGAACGGGCGCCCGAGCACGTCCACACCTACCGCGTCACGCCGCTCGCGCTGTGGAACGCCCGCGCCGCCGGGCACGACGCCGAGCAGGTCGTCGACACCCTGATCAAGTACTCCCGCTACCCCGTCCCGCACGCGCTGCTGGTGGACGTCGCCGACACGATGGCGCGGTACGGGCGGCTGCGGCTGGAGAAGCACCCCGTGCACGGGCTCGTGCTGTCCTCCTCGGACCGCTCGGTCCTGGAGGAGGTGCTCCGCGCCAAGAAGATCAAGGGCATGATCGGCGACCGGATCTCCGACGACGCCGTCATCGTGCACCCGAGCGAGCGCGGCTCGCTGAAGCAGGCGCTGCTCAAGATCGGCTGGCCCGCAGAGGACCTGGCCGGCTACGTCGACGGCGAGGCGCACGCCATCTCCCTCGTCGAGGACGGCTGGGAGCTGCGCTCCTACCAGCGCGACGCCGCCGAGTCGTTCTGGCACGGCGGGTCCGGCGTCGTCGTCCTGCCGTGCGGCGCCGGCAAGACCATCGTCGGCGCCGCCGCGATGGCCCGCGCCGGGGCGACCACGCTGATCCTCGTCACCAACACCGTCTCGGCGCACCAGTGGAAGCAGGAGCTGATCCGGCGCACCTCCCTCACCGAGGACGAGATCGGCGAGTACACCGGCACCAAGAAGGAGATCCGGCCGGTCACCATCGCCACCTACCAGATCATGACGACGCGGCGGAAGGGCGCCTACACGCACCTGGAGCTGTTCGACGCCCGCGACTGGGGCCTGGTCGTCTACGACGAGGTCCACCTGCTGCCCGCGCCGATCTTCCGGATGACCGCCGACCTCCAGGCCCGCCGCCGCCTCGGCCTCACCGCCACCCTCGTCCGCGAGGACAACCGCGAGGGCGACGTGTTCTCCCTCATCGGCCCGAAGCGCTACGACGCGCCGTGGAAGGACATGGAGACGCAGGGCTGGATCGCGCCCGCCGACTGCGTCGAGGTCCGCGTCACCCTCACCGACTCCGAACGGCTCGCCTACGCCACCGCAGAGCCCGAAGAGCGGTACCGCTTCTGCGCCACCACCGACACCAAGACCAAGCTCATCCAGGCGCTCGTCGACCGGCACCGGGGCGAGCAGACCCTCGTCATCGGCCAGTACATCGACCAGCTCGACGAGCTCGGCGCGCTGCTGGACGCCCCGGTCATCAAGGGCGAGACCCGGGTGCGCGAGCGCGAGCGGCTGTTCGACGCGTTCCGGTCCGGCGAGCTGAACGTGCTGGTCGTGTCGAAGGTCGCGAACTTCTCCATCGACCTGCCGGAGGCCACCGTCGCCGTCCAGGTGTCGGGCGCGTACGGGTCGCGGCAGGAGGAGGCGCAGCGCCTCGGCCGGCTGCTGCGGCCGAAGGCGTCCGGGAAGGGCGCCCGCTTCTACGCCGTCGTCGCCCGCGACACCCTCGACCAGGACTACGCCGCGCACCGGCAGCGGTTCCTCGCCGAGCAGGGCTACGCGTACCGGATCGTGGACGCCGACGCGGTCCTGGCCGGCGACGACGTCTGAACGCGCGGAAGGCCCGGCGCCGCGCGCCGGGCCTTCCCCTCGCCGGTGTCAGCTGATGGTGGCGATCCCGTCGATGCCGACCGCCGGACGCCCGGACGTCCCCGCCACCACGATCTTGATGGTGTGCGCGCCGGCGGCGCTCCACGACCGCGTCCACGCGATCTGCCGGTACGCCGTCTTGGACGCGCGGGTGTCGAGCGTGCCCGCCGCCTTGCCGTCCACGTAGACGGTGACCGCGCCCGTGTTCGCCGCCCGCTTGACGACCAGCCCCGCGGCGCGGCCGGTGAACGTCCAGCTCGCACTGGCGCCCTTCGCGCTGCTGTACAGCCCGTATCCGCCGAGGTAGTCCTCGGTCTTCGCCGCCTGCTTCCAGACCCCGGTGCGCGTCGACCGGCCCTCCGGGACCAGCGCGACGCTCCGCGAGACCGCGGACGCCGCGGTGTTCCCGGCGGCGTCGGCGGCGGTCAGCGCCCACGACTGCGCCGCGCCGGGCGTCGCCGTCGCCGCCCAGGTCGTCGCGGTGCCCGCGAACGTCTTGGCGGCCGGCGAGGTCGCCTTGACGGAGTTGAGGAGCGCGTTGTCGGTCGCCTTCCAGCCGAGCGTGACGGGGACCGACGTCGGCGCCACCGTCCCCGCCCGCAGCGAGAGCGCCGGCGGCGCGGCGAAGACGGGCTTGGTCACGTCGGCGACGACCGTGTAGTCGGGCGAGTCGGCGGTGCCGCCGCTCCCGTACGCGGCGCGCAGCGCGACCTTGTGCGTGCCCGGCTTCAGCGCCAGCGCCGCGGACTTCGCGCCCGCCGCCGGCGTCGCCGCGACCGCCCCGTCCACCAGGACCTGGTACGTCGTGGACGCCGCCGGCTCCCACCCGACCGTCACCGTGCTCTGGGTGTAGTACCGCCCGCTCACGTTCGCCGCGCCGGACAGCGTCGCCGTGACCGACGGGGTGACGAGCTTCTTCGCGGCCGTCCGGATCGCACCGAGCTTGCTGTACAGCTGGTCACCCGGGCACGCCGTCGCGAACCCGTCCCGGTGCCCCGAGATCGTGTAGAAGGAGACCTTCTGCCCGTACGGGTACTTCCCGTCGGTGACGTTCGACGTCAGCGTCGTCTTGCCCGCCGGGTCGACGCCCGTCAGGCTCAGCTTCCAGGCGGCGATCTTCGCGACCCCGGTCAGCGCCGCCTGCGTCGGCGCGACGCCCGACGGCGTCTGGTCCTTCGCGGTGTAGGTCCCGAGGACGGCGACGCCGGTCGTGTCGGTGTTGAACCCGTACGTGTGCGCGCCGTGCACCGGACGCTCGACACCGCCCGAGCGGCCCGCGTAGATCGTGCCGCACTTGTCCACGAGGAAGTTGTAGCCGATGTCGTTCCAGCCCAGGCTCTTCACGTGGTACAGGAAGATCGACCGGACCACGGACGGCGCCTCGGCGCAGGTGTAGGAATTGCCGGTGTCCGAGTGGTGCACGAACACGGCCTTCACCGACGAGTCGTACTGGATCGGGTCCTTGATGAGGCTGTCGTCCGCGCCCCACTGGGCCCGCGTCACGATCGGCGGCTTCGGCGCCGTCACCGCCGAGGCCTGGACCCGCGCGGAGGGCGACGGAACGGGTTCGGTCGCCGCGACCAGCTTCGCGTCGCCGCCACCTGCCCCGGCGGCTCGCGGACCGCTGCCCCCGCCCACGGACGACGTCGTCCCGGTGCCGGGATCCACGAGATCGACCCGCAGCCCGGCCGGGAGCTTCCTGCCGTGCCCGGCCACCCGCACCTCGACGCCGTTGGACGGACCGACCCACAGCCCGCTCGTCCCGGACCTCTCGCCCGCCTTGCCGTCAGGCGTGTCGTCGGTGTCGGGTTGCACGGCCCGCCACCCGGACCATTTCCCGGACGCCTTGTCGCGGGTGCGCACCCGCACCGTCCCGTCCAGCCCGGTGCGCGGCTTCTCCCACGTCACACCGACCATGCTGAACGGCTTCGTGGACGCGGCCGGCAATCCGACGACCTTCTTCGCCGCGGTACTGCCCGGCATGTCCCGCAGCCCGTACCGGTACACCTGCCCCGGAGCGGGCCGGCTCTTCGCGGACGTCGCGGCACCGGACCCGGCGGTGACCACATAGGTCACCGTGCCCGCCACGAGCACCGCGGCGACGGACGCGCCGACCAGAGTTCGCCTGACCATGTCTCTCCCCGTTCACCACCCGGCTCCGCACCCGCAGGCCGGGCCCCGCATTCGCCCTGATCCTGCCGGTGCGAGAACACCACCACAAGCTCATGCACATCACAGATTCAACGCCGCCGGCCGCCCGACTACCCCTGGAAATGCGGAAGGCCCCGCCATTCCTGGCGGGGCCTTCCTAAAAAATGTCCGGCGGTGTCCTACTCTCCCACACAGTCTCCCATGCAGTACCATCGGCGCTGAAGGGCTTAACTTCCGGGTTCGGAATGGGACCGGGTGTTTCCCCTCCGC